>NZ_JAWOTF010000005.1:0-266477 GCF_033338735.1 Vibrio sp. Vb1127
AACGGAGTAACACGGACGTTATGCATTACCCAAAAACACGTAAAGATTCTGTCGTGGACACTTATTTTGGTCACGACATTGCCGACCCTTATCGCTGGTTAGAAGATGATCGCAGTGAAGAAACCGCTCAATGGGCTTCGGGTCAAAATTCGGTCACCTTCGATTTCCTTGGTCAGATACCGTACCGCCAACAAATCCGTGACTTAGTGGCGAACAGTCAAAACTACGAAAAATATTCCCAGCCATTTGTACGTGGTGACTACACCTACTTCTACAAAAACGACGGTTTGCAAAACCAAAGCGTATTGTATCGACGTAAAGGCGAGGGAGAAGCCGAGGTTTTCCTTGATCCAAATACTTTCTCCGAAGAGGGCACGACCTCTCTTGGCGAAGTCAGCTTCTCTAAAGACTACCGTTTGGTCGCGTATTCCATCTCGGAAGGGGGCAGTGATTGGCGTAAGATCTTTGTCATTGATACGGAAACCAAAGAACAGTTAGAGCCTGAGATTGTTGATGCGAAGTTTACGTCGATTTCTTGGCTGGGCAGCAAAGGCTTCTATTACTCAAGCTACGATAAGCCGCAAGGCAGTGAGTTGTCTGCTCGAACTGAGCATCACAAGCTTTATTATCATGAACTTGGTACCCCTCAATCTGAAGATGAAGTGATTTTTGGTGAGTTGGATACGCAAGTTCATCGTTATGTGTCTGGTACGACGACGACAGATGATAGCTTCCTCATTATTTCTGGCGCAGAATCTACATCGGGTAATCGTCTGTTTTATATCGATTTACAGTCTGACTCCCAAGCAATTGTGACGCTGCGCGATACAACGCAAGGCGACACCTACTTAATTGATAGCCAAGACGCAACCTTGCTGCTTTACACCAACCTAGACGCGCCGAATGGCAAAGTTGTCAGCTACAACACTCAGACAGAACAATGGGCTGACGTGATTGCTGAACAAGAACAGCCGTTAGAAATCAGCAAAGGTGGCGGTTATCTGTTTGCGACTTATATGGTAGATGTGCTTTCTAAAGTGCAGCAGTTTAACTACCAAGGTGAGTGGATTCGAGATGTACAATTGCCGGGAGAAGGCACGGCTTATGGTCTGGCGGGTAAAAAAGAAGAAACCACACTTTATTACACATTCACTAACTACGTGACGCCTCCGACGATCTTCTCATTTGATGTCGAATCTGGTGGATCGACACTGTTTCAGGAATCAAAGGCACCGTTCGATCGTAATGAGTATGAATCAAAACAGGTGTTTTACACCTCAAAAGACGGCACGCAAGTTCCGATGATCATTTCATACAAGAAGGGCGTTGCACTTGATGGTAGAGCACCAACCATGTTGTATGGTTACGGCGGTTTTAACATCAGCCTTACTCCAATGTTTTCTGGCAATGTAGCCAACTGGCTAGAGTTGGGTGGTATATACGCTGTCGCCAACATGCGAGGCGGCGGTGAATACGGTAAAGCCTGGCACAACGCAGGCACTCAGCAGCAAAAGCAAAACGTGTTTGATGACTTTATTGCGGCGGCGGAATACCTGATTGAAAACGACTACACTAGCTCGGATCGCCTAGCGATTCGCGGTGGTTCTAATGGTGGTTTGTTAGTTGGAGCGTGTATGACGCAACGCCCTGAACTATTCAAAGTCGCGCTGCCTGCGGTTGGCGTGCTTGATATGCTGCGTTATCACACGTTTACTTCTGGAGAAGGCTGGAAGTATGACTATGGCACGTCGGAGCAAAGTGAAGCGATGTTCCAATACTTGCTTGGTTACTCTCCTGTTCACAATGTAAAAGAAGGCGTGCAATATCCTGCTACCTTGGTGACAACTGCTGATCACGACGACCGAGTTGTGCCAGCACATTCGTACAAATTTATTGCGGAGCTGCAAGACAAACAGCAAGGCGCTAATCCAGTATTAATACGCATTGATGTCAATGCAGGTCATGGTGCAGGAATGCCGCTGAGTAAGCAAATTGACCTCACCACAGACGTGTATGCATTTACGTTACATAATATGGGTATTGAGTCGATTTAATGCCCTAGTTGTTCGAAGCTTCTGAGAATAAAAAAATGCCGCGACAGTGTCGCGGCATTTTTCATGGTTGGGGGAACTCAATTCATACTGTTTGCCAGTATTTGAGCCAGGTTGACTAAGTCTGACTCTTGAACCAACCAGTCTCGGCGGCCAAACCGAAAGGCAGCTACGCCATTCTTAAGACAAGATGAATTTATCACCTTTTCTTAATCCTAGTTTATGAATATGAAACTGTGATGAACCTAAGCCGCATTGTGCTGATTTTCACTGTTTTCAAGATCAAATGAGGCATCTATCAGTTTTTTCGTGTAGTCATTTTTAGGGTTTTGGAAAACCTTTTCGGCCGTACCTTGTTCCATGACCTCGCCCTTTTGCATGACTAGAACACGATCAGAGAGTGCTTTAACTACTGATAGATCGTGGCTAATAAACAAGTAGCCAATATTGTGTTTTTTCTGCAAATCTTTCAGAAGGTCAATCACTGTCAGTTGCACCGAGCGGTCTAATGCAGAGGTTGGCTCATCAAGCAGAATAAACGAAGGTTCAAGGATCAGTGCTCGCGCGATAGCAATACGCTGACGCTGGCCTCCTGAAAACTCGTGCGGATAACGGTTGATGGACGCGGGATCTAAGCGGACCTCACGGAGCACGTCGCGCGCTTTCTGCATACGTTCTTTTTTACTCAACATTGGTTGGTGGACAGTTAATCCTTCTGTGATGATCTCGCCGATAGTCATACGAGGAGAAAGCGAACCATAAGGGTCTTGGAATACCATCTGAACGTCTTTTTTCAGCTCAAAACGTTCTTTGTTTGTCAGCAAGGCCATATCTTGGCCTTTATATTCTATTTTGCCAGTTGAGGGCAGTAGACCTATCAAAGCTCGGCCGAGTGTAGACTTACCTGAACCGGACTCCCCAACGATCCCGAGGGTCTCTCCTTGTTTAAGCTCAAGAGAAATGCCTTTTACCGCTTCGAAGTACTCATTCTTGCTCGCAATAAAATGCGACTTTACCAAGAATTTGACTCGTATATCGTCGGCCTTTAAAAGCTGTGTAGCACTTTCGCTAATAGGCTCCTTACTGCCTTTAGGAATCGAGTTGATTAGCATACGTGTGTATTCGTGCTTTGGGTCCTCGAAGAGTGTTTGCGTTTCGCCTTCTTCGACGACTTCTCCTTTACACATCACAATGACACGATCTGCAAAGTGTTTTACGACGCCTAAGTCATGAGTAATAAATAGGATTGCCATGCCCATCTGAGCCTGAATTTCTTTAATCAGGTGCAACACTTCTGCTTGAACCGTGACATCCAACGCTGTTGTAGGTTCGTCGGCGATCAAAATATCGGGCTCGTTAATCAGTGCCATCGCAATCATGATGCGTTGCAATTGACCACCAGAAAATTCGTGTGGGTACTTGTTGTACGCTTTTTCTGGGTTTGGCATATGAACCAATTCAAACAGCTCTAACACGTTTGCTTTTGCTGTTCGTCTGTCGACCGGGCGGTGACACATGATGGCCTCAGCGACTTGGATACCCACCCGCATGTACGGGTTTAGTGAGGTCATCGGCTCTTGAAAAATCATGCCAATGCGATCACCGCGAATACTTTGCATTTCACGCTCTGTTTTATCCAAGATGGAGCTACCCTCAAACATGATGGATGAGCTTTCATGCAAAATAGCGTTGTCTGGCAGTAGTTTCATCAGTGCATTGGTTGATACTGACTTGCCAGAGCCAGATTCGCCAACGATGGACAGCGTCTCGCCTGCTTTTAAATCGAAGCTAACATTCTTTACTGCATCGACGATCCCATCGTTTGTCGTAAAGCTGACTGATAGGTTGTTCACCGAAAGAATGGTTTTAGAAGACATCACAGATCCTTGTGGTTGATAAAGCAAATGATACTCAAGCAATGGACAACATAAACCTAGCTGGCCTCAATGCTTGAGCTTTAGATTAATTATACAGGTGAGAAGGCGAAGATTTTGCCGAACTCATTGCTTGCAAATGTAAGAACTGCTCATGCGCGCGCGTTACGTGCTCGAGTTCTATCATCCATTGAGCATTACGTTGGGCAGAGCAAAATGCCGCCATGTGAGCTAACAAGTCTTCGCTCTGTTGACCAAGTAGGTGACCTACGCGCTCAATCAGTTCATGGCTCTCTAGCTGCAAAAATTGAAATAGCGCGTAAGTTTGATTGAGTATTGAGAACGCATCATGTTGTAAGCCGAGTTTGTTGAGAATCTCTGATTGCGTCACGCTGGCATCTCTAAGCCCCGTAATGAGACATACAAACTGGCAAGGTTTAGTTTGTGCATTTTCTAGCGCTAAATGAATGTGGTTGGGTAGATTGTTGAGCACGTCGTCATATAAACGATGAGCTTCTGGCCAATGGCCTTGTTCCATCAGTTGCTCCGCTTTTAAGTAGCGCATCCAGCATTGCTCAATATTCATATCCATCTCCACAACATTTGATTTGTTTAGATATTAAATGAAATTGATTATCAATTGCAAGTGCGTGTTAATATCACTTATGTGTTCATAAAATGTCCAATCAATCTAGGGTGGAAGGTAAATCACTTAAAATTAAGCAAATAATCTCTACACTCAAATAACGAAAATAAGAAAAAAGGAAGTGGATATGGCAATACTAAGATTGGAAGCTAAGCAGCTATATTCTGTAGCAGATCTAGAGAATATGCCATGTAAGTCGACCAAGGAGTTACCTCCAATTGATGAAATCGTGGGCCAAGAGCGCGCGCAAAAAGCGGTCGAGTTTGCGATGTCCATCAAAGAGAAAGGGTATAACATCTACGCCATTGGTCAGAATGGGCTAGGTAAACGCACCATGATCTTGCGCTATCTGAATCGTCACCAGCACGATGCAGCAGCCCTGTTTGATTGGTGTTACGTTGCGAACTTTGAGGATACCCGTACACCAAAGGTATTAAAGTTGCCTTGTGGTATCGGAAATAAGCTACGTGTTGATATTGAAGCTTTAATGGGCAAATTATTGAATGCTTTACCCCTAGCATTCGACAATGAAATGTACTTTAGCCGCGCTGAGCGATTAAAAAATCAATTGGCAGCTAAGCAACAAAACGAGCTGGATCGTATTAGTCGAGAGGCAAAAGAAAAGGGCATCAGCCTAACACTGACTACGCAGGGGGATTATCAGTTTGTCGCCATGAACGGTGATGAGCTTCATACGGAAGAGTCTTTTGATGTACTAAGCAAAAAAGAACAAGAGCAATTCAGCGATGCTATTGATGAACTCGAAGTGAGATTGCGCTCGATGGTTCGTGAGCTTACGGAGTGGGAAGAGACATACAGCGATAAAATCAAAAAGCTCAATGATGAAGTGACACTTGATGTGATTACTCACTTCATCAAAAAACTCAAAGTGGATTACGCGCAATATTCCGAAATCAAAACCTACTTAACTGAGCTGCAAAAAGATATTGTTGAAAACGCAGATATCTTCCTTGACCAAAGTGGCGAGCAAGGCGAAATTGCGACGGCATCCTTGGATAAAAAATTGCCACGTCGTTATAAAGTGAACGTCTTGGTAAGCCGTAAAAGCAGCGAATTTCCTATCGTTGTTGAAGAAAACCCCAACTATCATTCACTCTTCGGGTCGATTGAGACTGCCACTTTCAAGGGAACGGTGTTTACCGACTTCTCGCTGATTCGCGCAGGGAGCTTGCATAAGGCGAATGGCGGCGTTCTATTAATGGATGCTCAGAAAGTACTTGAACAGCCTTACGTTTGGGATGGTTTGAAGCGCGCATTGCGTGCTCGTCAATTGAGTTTTACGTCTCTAGAAAAAGAAGTCACATTGACGGGGGCGGTATCACTCGATCCTGAACCGATTCCGCTTGATATCAAAATCATCTTATTTGGTGATTACCGAACTTACCAATTACTCCAACATTACGATCCAGAGTTCAGCGAGTTGTTCCGCGTGACGGCAGATTTCGAAGACGAAATGAAACGTACGCCGGAGTCTGAGCTGCATTACGCGCGCTTTATCTCTAGCGTGGTGCATGACAACAATATGCTGCATTGCGATCGCAAAGCCATTGCTCGAATCATCGAATACAGCTCACGTTTGTCTGGCGACCAATCCAAGCTATCTCTACATTCGGCTAATATCGCCAACTTGCTTCGAGAGTCGAACTACGTAGCTCGTCAAGCCAACTCCAACATGATTCGTATTGGGCATGTTGAAGAGGCGCTCAATAACCAAGAAATGCGAGTAAGCCGATTACGCGATAACGTAATGGAAACCTTTATTAACGGCACAACGCTGATTCGCACCGAAGGAGAAGCCGTAGGCCAAGTCAACGCACTTTCGGTATTGAGCACTAGTGACTACATGTTTGGTGCACCGAATCGCATCACAGCGACGACGTGTTACGGTGATGGGGATGTTATCGATATCGAGCGCAGCGTGGATTTGGGTGGCAGTATTCACTCTAAGGGTGTGATGATTTTGTCTGCCTACTTATCTTCCGTATTTGGTAAAACGGCACGAGTGCCATTAACGACCACCATTACCTTTGAGCAATCTTATGGTGGTGTTGATGGTGATAGTGCCAGCATGGCTGAGTTATGTGCGGTTGTGTCTGCTTTTTCAAAGCAACCAAACCGACAAGACATTGCGATAACAGGGTCGATGAATCAATTTGGTCAAGCTCAGCCTATTGGTGGCGTAAACGAAAAGATCGAAGGCTTTTATGATGTGTGTGTAATTAAAGGTCGTCATGACGGGCAGGGGGTCATTATTCCGCGCTCTAATGTTCACAATCTAATGCTTCGTTCCGACATCGTGAAAGCAGTCGAAAAAGGTGAGTTTAATATTTGGGCGATTGGCCATGTTACTGAAGCTATCGAATTGTTTACGGGGAAAGTTGCTGGTGAGCCAACTGATGAAGGTTCTTATCCAATCGATACCATTTTTGGCCTTGCTCAAGCTAAGCTCAATTCGTTGAGAAAATAGGCTGAAACCGTCCTAAATGTGAATGTATCTCATCATAAGTGATCATAATTTATCATAACGACAATATCCCGACGCTACTGTCGGGATATTGTCAATAACAGATTGAAAATGGAGAGTTTTTGTACTAGACAAAAGTGTGATCGACCTCTAATATTCGCCACTTGTTTATTCGTCTGGGATTTATCCCGTCGCAAGGAAGCATAGATATTCAAACTGCCGAAAAGTAACGTTGTTATAAGCACTGCTCGAGTTTGTTTGGATATAGACATCACGCATACAACTGAGGCCCTGTCATGCAGTTATCACTGAAAAATTTGTCAGTACGAACGCAAATTTTGGTTCCGGTATTATTTACCGCGATTGTTTTGTTTATTGCTCTTTGGATTACTAAAAACAACCTTCAAGCAGAGCAAGATGTTATTGCTTCCAACCAAGAATCTTTGGTTTTTCACAAAGACACATTGGCGAGTATTGACGACCAAATTTACCCTCTGCGCATAAGCGCGGTTTACGCTATTTACGATGCTTCTCGTCGTGAGAATTTTCTAACCGAATTGAAAGAAGGCTTAAAGCAAGTTGATGCCGATTTAAGCGCAATTGAAGCCCGAAACCTATTCCGTGACGATGCCGTTAAAGTTCGCCAAGCAATTGAATCCTATGTGCGATATTCAGAGCGCTCAGTTGCTTTCTTCAACCAATACGATCAAGGTTTGAAATCGGATAGCGAGTACCGTGCATTTGTCAAAGAGTATCGCAATGTTGGCCGAGAAATGGTCCAACAAATTAACACACTATCAAAGCATGTAAACGAGCAAGCTGAACAATCTACTATCAGAAGTCATCAGCAAAATGAACGTGTGCAAAATAACGCTATGTTGACGGTTTTAGCGGTATTTGCTTTCTCATTGATAGGCGCTTGGTTCCTATCTGGCATGATTGTTACACCAATCCAAAAGCTGCAAGAAGTGATGCGTCAGTTAGCAATGGGTAATCTATCAGTACGTGCAGATGTCGATGGGGACAATGAGATCTCTAAGCTGAGCAAAGATGTAAACCAAACCGCAGAGCAGTTATACAACACTGTGGACCAGTTAACCCGTATTAGTGAGGAAGTTGCATCTGCATCGACCGAATTAGCTGCGGTAATGACGCAAGCGGAAGCGAACGCTCAACAAGAGTTGGCGGAGATCGAGCAAGTTGCATCTGCGGTTAACGAGCTTGCAAGCACTGCGAATAATGTGAGTGATAACGCGACCTCTGCTGACGCAACCGCGCGTGAAGCTGATGGACTTGCTCAATCAGGTTTGGCTATCTTCCAAGAAAGTGCGGAAGCAAGTGCGCAAATGTCTCAAGCATTGAACGATGCAGCGCAAGTTGTTTTGCGTCTAAAAGAGCAATCTGTACAGATCAACGATGTTATTGAAGTGATTCGCGGCGTATCTGAGCAGACCAACTTGCTAGCATTGAATGCTGCGATTGAAGCGGCGCGAGCTGGTGAGTCTGGTCGTGGTTTTGCGGTAGTAGCTGATGAAGTACGCATGCTAGCAGCGCGTACTCAAGACTCGACACAAGAGATCCAAACGATCATTGAAGAGCTTCAAGCGCAGTCTGGGCTTGCGAATGACAGTATGCAAGTCAGCCTTGATATGCTTAGCCGCAACAACGAGCTGACGCAACAAGCGAATGAAGCGTTGGTTGGAATTACCGAGTCAGTCGCCAACATCAACGATTCAAACACGCAAGTAGCAACCGCAGCCGAAGAGCAGTCTCAAGTTACTCAAGATATCAATCGCAACGTGGTTAACATGTCGGAGCTTGTAAACCAAAACGTAGCGGGCATCAGCCAGAGTGCAAGTGCGAGTACTGAGCTTTCATTACTTGCAGAGAAGCAGAAAGAGCAATTAAGTTTCTTTAAGCTTTAATTCATCATCTACTTATCAAATCTCTAAATCCCTGAGTGAATGCTCAGGGATTTTTTTTGTTTGTAATAATCGGATTTATTATCAATAAGTCTATCTAAAACAGTTAGTTAACAAGATTTTTTGCGGGCAATATCACGTTTTGTGATATTGTTTTTACATTTTTTTCGTCAATTTTTTTTTGACGCGAACATTTTTTTTAACTCAACCGATAACTTGATGGTTGAGAGGTATTCATATCGTCATTTTAAGTGGTGTTTTCTTCTATAAGCGCTGTTTATTCAACACGTTGCGTGAAAAATAACAGCTGCTACTATGCCGCCAGTTTTCTCGTTGGTACAGAAAAGTCCTGTTTTTCTGGTGAGAAAATACATATAAAACAATGATATGGAAAATAACAATGAAATTAAAAACTTTAGCTGTAGCAGTGGCGCTAATGGCATCAGGATCTCAAGTTGTCGCTTCAGAACTATACAACCAAGATGGCACTTCTCTTGAGATGGGCGGCCGCGCTGAAGCGCGTCTTTCTATGATGGATGGTAAGGCAGAAGACCGTACTCGCATCCGTCTTAACTTCCTAGGCAAACAGGAAATCAATGAAAACCTATACGGCGTTGGTTTTTGGGAAGGTGAGTTCAAAACAAAAGAAGAAGGTGCCGTAGATAACAATAGTGATCTTGAAACTCGTTACGCTTATGCAGGTCTGGGTGGCAAATACGGTGAAGTAACTTACGGTAAAAACGACGGCGCACTAGTGGTTCTTACTGACTTTACTGACATTATGGCTTACCACGGTAACACAGCAGCACTTAAACTGCCTGTTTCTGACCGTACAGATAACATGCTGTCTTACAAAGGCCAATTCGAGCAACTAGCTGTACGCGCTAGCTACCGTTTTGCTGATCGCACAACAGATGCACAAGGCTTTACAGACAACGAGGAAGATGGCTTCTCTCTATCTGGTGTTTACGCGTTTGCTAACACTGGTTTTGAACTAGGTGCTGGTTACGCAGATCAAAACGACAGCGATGAGTTCATGCTGGTAGCTGCATACTCTGTAGGTGACTTCTACTTCGCTGGTAACTACACTGGCGCGGATATGGATGTTGCAGGTAAGACTTTTGATTACAAAGGCTACGAACTAGCCGCTGCTTACACTATGGGTCAAACTGTATTCACTTCTACGTTCAACAAAGGTGAACTAGAAGACGCAGATACTGTAGAAAACCTAGCTGTTGATGTAACTTACTACTTCAAGCCTAACTTCCGTGGCTACGCATCATACAACTTCGATCTAATGGATAACGAAGGCGCGGCTGAAAAAGATGAGCTAGCGCTAGGTCTACGTTACGACTTCTAAGTCATGACTCTTATCTAAGATACTGCCTTATTCTTAGTAAATAAAACCCCTTACTGAAAAGTAAGGGGTTTCTTGTTTTCTAGCACTTCAAAGCTTCTTGATAAGCGATAGGGGTTATCAAATCTATCTTTTTAGTGTGAGCTTAGTACCATCAAATTTGAGGTGACTGAGGAGGTTTTTAGCGTTGTTTTTACCAACCTCATCAAACTCCATTCCGTAGCGAGCATAGTGCGTTGATTTTTGTAAATTACAAATACGACCTCGCAACGGCGCTAGCATACGACTTTCTCCGGGCATCGTTAGATCCAATGAAACGTGGTCACCAACCTGAAGTGGCCGGCTCATTGGTGATGTTACAAAACGACAGCCACTACGAGATAAATCTCTTATTTCGCATTCAGTTCGATAGGCTTCTAAACAAACACGCGCTCTCAAATTTACTTCGTAACGCACTTCTTTGCGAAGCTGAAAGACCTGCATAGTGTTGGGTAGGTCTAGCACCAAAATTGGGTACGGATCGCCTAGTCGATGCTGTAATTGGGCCCGAAATGGGATAACGGCCCCTTCACCTCGATGAGAGTAGGCTTTTACATTGATCCAAAAGCCTTCTTGAAAATAGAACTTCAAGTCTTCATCGGAGATGTTCGGAACCTCTATCAATGCAGTATTATTTGAGTGACAGCCAACAAATGTGCTGGTTGTAATAAACTTTGTACCAACGGGGGTGGTGACGTTTAAGCTCACTTCACTGCCATGTTCGACCATTGCCATTGCATCGGTGCTATTTAATGTACTTGCCTGACGTTCTGGTGCCTTCTTGCTTTGCAGAGGTAGCTTGCCGTCTCTGGCAATTGGGCTCATATTTCTCATTATAATTGTCGTACCTGATGTAAGAAGGTAATCGCGTGAGGCGAAGCAGCACTCTCGCATGGTATCGATTTTATTCAGTGATATAGTTTGATTCAATCAATCTGTAACAAAAATTAGAGAGCAAGATATGCATAAAGTAACTCATGAGACCACGAATAGTACATTCTGGGTTGATTTAGAGCAGGGTTATAAAGCCAAGGTGATTTATCAGCTTAAGGGTGATGTCATGCACATTACATCAACGGTTGTTCCTGAAGCACTGCGAGGTAAGGGGTACGGAAAAGTGATGATGGAAGCGGTGTTGCCAGAAATTGAGTCACTCGGTTATCAAATCAAACCAGTTTGCCCATATGTTATTCACTATATGGAGAAGAACCAAACGTGGTCACATCTGATCGCATGATGAGTAACAACCACCAATGCTACCAAAATATTGGCCAGGAACTCAATCTCGGTAATTACCGCTCTGTAGAAGTCATACAATCGCTATGGGGAGGCTATGGGGAGTTAGTCCGAGTTACTTATTCTACTCGTTCGGTGATCATTAAGCATGTAAAACTCCCTAAGCCTTCAGAGCATCCTAGAGGCTGGAATACGGACCGTTCTCATCAAAGAAAGTTGCACTCTTATCAGGTGGAAGTGAATTGGTATGAGTATTTTTCCGGAGAGGTGGATACTCGCTGCCGAGTACCACAAGGTCTAAAAACGTTCCAATCGGAGAATGAATGGCTCATTGTGATGGAAGATCTCGCCGAGGTGGGCTTTCCAAAAGTCATCACAGATGCACAGCTAAAGCATCTACAAGCCTGCCTCACTTGGTTGGCGAACTTTCATGCGCGATACATCAATGTTCGTTCTGATAAGTTGTGGCATATCGGTACATACTGGCACTTAGCAACCAGACCCGACGAGCTTGAAGCATTGCAAGACACTGAGCTACAAAATGCGGCTCAATTGATTGATCAAACGCTTTCGCAAGCTAAGTTTAAAACACTAGTACACGGTGATGCCAAATTGGCGAACTTCTGTTTTGATGAAGAAGAATCAAACGTTGCTGCGGTTGACTTTCAATACGTTGGATGTGGGTGTGCCATGAAAGATGTGGCACTGTTTATGAGTAGTGCCGTTAAGCCAGAACGTTGTGCAGAGATGGAAGTTTGGGTTTTGGATACGTATTTTGCTCAGTTGCAACACGCGCTAATGGGCTATCAACCGAATCTTGACCCTAATGAAGTCGAGCGTGAATGGCGTCCTTTGTTTGCTGTGGCTTGGGCAGACTTTCAGCGATTTGTGAAAGGTTGGAGTCCCGACCACTGGAAGATCAATCCCTACACAGAAGCATTGACTCGCAGAGCGTTGGCTTACTTACGAAAGTGAGTCGAAGTTTAAAAAGAAAAGCCTCCAATTAGTAGGAGGCTTTGTTTTATCTTTGGCCTGGTCTGATGCGCGCCATGTAATAGGTATTGATGAATTCACCATCACGGAAGGAACCGTCAATCGCTTCACCTTCAATTTGAAATCCATGCTTTTTATAAAGCCCAATGGCGGCGTCGTTATCGGCATTGACCTCTATCTGAATTCTTCTCACATTTAACCAGTTATCTGCTAGTTCAGTGACTGTTTCTATCAATTTGCTACCAATACCGAGTCCATGGAAACTATCATGTACTCCGATGCCAAACGATGCCGTGTGCATCGTTCTTGGACGTAGAGAGTGGTGAAAGCCAATATTTCCGACGACTTTACCATCAATTTCAGCGACATAGCTATAAACACCATCAGGTATGTTTGACAACCTTTCCACCCACATCGCGAGCGAAGGCTTTGGGAGTTGCAGGGTTTCACGTTGTGCTTTTGGTTGTGAATAGATTTCTACGAGTGCCGCTGCGTCTTCGACGGTCGTTGGACGTACGATAATTTCCATGCCTCTCTCCTTCGCTTTTTAGTTTTAATTTTTAATCTAACCACAGTTTTCTTATTTGGATAGTGTTTTTTTATGTTTAATGGATAAATGCCTTTTAAATTAGCTTGTTATGATGTCATTTTTTGAATTTTTAGTAGTGATTTATCATCGAATTGAGCGAGCAGATTGCAAAGGTGTTGAATTATTGTACTGAGAATGGCGCGTACTGCAGAGTATCGTGGTGAATTTCATGTCGCAGTAAATAAACGCATTTAGTCAAACTGTGACGACGGCACTGTGCGTCAGTTGACTTGAATCAATAGAGGATGGGGTTACCTCCTATGAGGTATAGGGAAACGACACGTTTAGGGCTATTTATGCTTAACTTGATAAGGGAGTTTTGTTGAGGAAATAGCATGAAATCCTCTCAGTCTAAAATATCGCAAAGTCGGCGCCGATTTTTGCGTGATACAGCTCGAACTGCGGCTGGTGTTGGCGCAGCTGCGTGTGTATTGGGCTTACAATCGCTACAAAGCCAAGCTCGAGAAACCAAAGGTGTGCCTATTCGTCCGCCTGGTGCACTGCCGGAAGGCGATTTCGAATCAGCTTGTATTCGATGTGGCTTGTGTGTTCAGGCATGTCCTTACGATACCTTGAAACTTGCGACATTACTTTCACCCGTCGCGACTGGCTCACCTTACTTTACTGCACGCGATATTCCCTGCGAAATGTGCGAAGACATTCCTTGTGTTGTCGCTTGTCCGAGTGGGGCGCTGGATCCGAAACTAACCGATATTGATGATGCTCGAATGGGTACAGCGGTTCTTATTGACCATGAAACTTGCCTTAACTGGCAAGGGTTACGATGCGACGTTTGTTATCGCGTTTGTCCGCTGATTGATGAAGCCATCACGTTAGAGATGGTTCACAACGATCGAACTGGCTATCACGCCAAACTTATCCCTACAGTGAATTCCGAAGTGTGTACCGGATGTGGTAAGTGTGAACAAGCGTGCGTGTTGGATGTCGCTGCTATTAAAGTCGTCCCGACGGATTTGGCGAAAGGCAAAGTGGGCAGCCACTACAATTTTGGTTGGAAAGAGCTCGACAAACCACTCGAAAATATCCTCCCTAGTGAGACGCCTGTGCCGGAAGGTGCGCTTGAATCGCTAAAAGGAGGTAAGTAATGGCAAAGAATTTAGCTCAAAATGCTGGCAAAGAAGCGCTTGAAAAGCTTGGTTGGTGGCGCGCGCATCGGTTTTTGATTTTACGTCGGCTATGTCAGTTCACCATCATTGCGCTATTTATGGCTGGGCCGACGCTGGGAATTCTAACTGGTAATCTGTCATCAAGTATGTTGCTCGATACCGTGCCGTTAAGTGACCCGTTAATCGTGCTTCAAGCTTTGGCGACAGGGCATGTTCCGGAGTTTAATGCGTTGTTAGGCGTAGTGATTGTCGTGGTGTTTTACGCGATTTTGGCGCCGCGCGCATTTTGTGCTTGGGTGTGCCCGTTGAACATCGTGACAGACTTGGCGGCGTGGTTGCGTCGAAAGTTCAACATTAAAGCGAGCTATCGTTGGTCTCCCGTGATTCGTTATTGGCTGATCCCTGTTTTGATGTTGGGCAGTGCGCTATCTGGCGCGATTCTTTGGACATGGTTAGATCCAGTTGCGGCACTGCATCGCGGGTTGGTGTTTGGTATGGGCGCAGGTTGGGTGCTAATCGCCCTAGTGTTTGTGTTGGATTTACTCTTGGTTGAGCATGGGTGGTGTGGGCACTTATGTCCACTGGGGGCTACCTATGGCGTGATAGGCCGAAAAAGCCTGTTGCGCGTTACTGCTGTTCGGCGCGAAGATTGCACCAAATGCATGGATTGCTTTTACGTTTGCCCAGAACCAGAAGTGCTTCGGCAGCCTTTGAAAGAGGGAGATCGTCGAGTTATGGATCAAAACTGCATTAGCTGTGGCCGTTGTTTGGATGTGTGTCCAGAACATGTGTTTGAATTTAAAAATCGCCTATCAGTAAAAGTCATTGATTAAGCCACTGAGCACATTTACTCATGCTTTAGTTCTCTTGATACTTGAACATCGCGCTTAGCCAAGGAATTGAGTGCGATGTTTATCTTCATAACAATATTCCTCAGCCATATCAGCTTGCTCTGGGTTGAAAATAATAATGATATTGCGAATTTGTTACATTTAAAGCTATGATGATGCCTTCATATTTAAAGGAAACATCATGACTACCTTATCGCACGGCTGGAGAACGCCGCAAAATTTCCTCCTGTTAATTTCCATTATCGTGCCCATTGCTTTTTCTACCTGGATGGCGTTGTTGAACAACTTTGTTATAGAGAAAGCAAACTTTGATGGTGCCGACATAGGCCTATTGCAAAGTGTGCGCGAAATTCCGGGTTTTTTGGCCTTTACCGCCGTGTTTGTATTGCTGTTTATCCGAGAGCAACGCTTTATGCTCGTATCTTTGGCGATGCTTACGCTTGGTACGGCATTAACAGGTTATTTTCCCACTTTGTACGGTCTACTTTTTACAACCTTGTTAATGTCCACCGGCTTCCATTACTTTGAAACACTCAAGCAGTCTTTGTCTTTACAATGGCTATCTAAAGAAGAAGCGCCAGAAATGCTGGGTAAGTTTATTTCTGTTGGAGCTTTGGCTTCTCTGTTTACCTACGGCGCCATTTGGGTTTCGCTCGAACAGCTCAAACTTGATTTTAAAACGGTCTATTTAATGGCTGGTGGTTTAGGTTTTGTGCTCATTTTGGTGATGGCATTTGCCTTCCCACAATTTAAGACAAAAGTGCCTCAGAACAAGAAGCTCATCCTGCGTAAACGTTACTGGTTATACTATGCGCTTACGTTTATGAGTGGAGCACGCCGTCAAATTTTTACGGTGTTCGCTGGTTTCTTGATGGTAGAAAAGTTTGGTTACTCCGCCGCAGATATTACGTTGCTGTTCCTGATTAACTATGTCTTTAACTTCTTGTTTGCGAAGCGAATAGGCCGTTTTATCGGCGTTGTAGGTGAGCGCAAAGCGTTGATGTTTGAATACGTCGGTTTGATCTTCGTGTTTGTCGGGTACGGTTTGGTGCAAACGGCTGAGTGGGCGGCAGCATTGTATGTTGTCGATCATCTATTTTTCGCGTTAGCGCTTGCGATTAAAACCTACTTCCAGAAAATTGCCGACCCAGCAGATATGGCGTCGACCGCGGGCGTTGCGTTTACGATTAACCATATTGCGGCGGTTGTAATACCTGTTACGTTTGGTGTGATTTGGCTGGTTTCACCTGCTAGCGTATTTTACATCGGCGCTGGTATGGCAGCAGTGAGCTTGCTGTTGTCACTCAATATTCCAGCGAAGCCGGAAGAAGGCAACGAAACTCGCTTGTTGAAGTGGAGTTAAGTTGGTACTCATTATCTAATCATTAAAGCGAATACCTGTAATTAGACTCGCTAAAAAGGGTGCTTATGCGCCCTTTTCTTTTTATTGCAAATAGATAATCCCTCCAATGGTTGTCAATGCATGCCACGTCCGTTAGGGTTTAGAACTAAGTATTTCGAAATAACTTGGGCATAACTGACGCGAAACAATAAGAGGGGAGCTATACAGTGCAGATACATGGCAGAGAGTTGGATTTAGATCTAGGAAGCCGTCACATCGTTATTCAGCGCCGCTATGAGGCGTTAGGTGCTGCAAACGACCTACTCATTGCTATTTGGTTTTTAATTGGTAGCTTTTTCTTTTTGAATGATTCGTTGATTGAAAGTGGTACTTGGCTTTTCATTGTAGGCAGTGCGCAGTTGATCATTAAGCCCCTGATAAAACTGATGAGTTTAGTTCATGTTGGTCGTTTGAATAAGCAACTTTCTGGCACATCAGCGAGCCGCTGAAATTACCGCTTCTTTTGAATACTTGCAAGCAAGAAGCCAACAGGCGAGTTATCGAGGGGAAAGACGGAAGATAACGTGGTCACAACACTAACCACGTTATGTTCAGTTTGAAGCTTCAGAATTTAAAACGGATACCAGAACAGTTGTGTGTCCATCACACGCTTGCTGATCGCAGCAATCACTATCACCGCAATCCCAGCCATGCAGATCATATCGGCTTTGGTCAGTGGTTTTAAGCTGTACCAAGTGCGAGAGGAGTGGCGGCCAAAACCACGTAGCGTCATCGCGTTTGAGATTTGATCGGCTCTGTCTAAACTAGAGAAAATCAGAGGTCCAAGAATCTTCGCGACGTTCTTCATACGATTGAACAACGGAGCCTTCTTGCTCAGTTCTACTCCGCGTGCTTGTTGCGCGTGCATGATGTTAACAAAGTCCTTTTTCACTTCCGGCAAGTAGCGCAGCGTTAAGCTTACGGCATAGGCGATTTTGTAAGGTACACCCAAGCGGTTCAAGCTGGCTGAAAACTCCGTCGGGTGAGTGGTAAATACAAACACCAACGCGATTGGAAACATGCTGAAGTATTTCAACGTCACTGTTACTAGGTAAAACAACGTCTCTTGAGTGAGCGAGTAATTACCGGGTAACGAGAGTAAAACCGTTGATGAGCCCATGAATTCAGTACCTTGTTGCGGTGCTAACGCGAACATAAACAGGGCATTGATCAGTAATACCGTGCCTGTACCGAATAACAGCGGTTTGTAGACATGAAAGGGCACTTTGGTCATTTTCAGTAAGCCTAAACCAAGCACGATCAACAGTGCGATGATTCGCAAGTCAAATGTGGTCAACACCACCGTTACCCAAGCAATGAAAAGCAAGAACTTAGTAATGCCATTCAACTTATGAAGTGGTGATTGGGTATCGATGTAGTTGATACCAAACTTCATCTTATTGTCTTTCATGCCACCGCTTTCTCTAGTTGGTTTACGTCGTCGCTTTTTTGTTGGCGGTGCGCTTTTTCTACATTGATAAAGTGCTGCATAAAGCCATTGGTGTCTTCGATGCCAACTTTCGTAGCCAACTCAAACAGACTTGTTGTGGTGAGGTTTGCTTGGTCTAGTAGCTCTGGACTGCTGAATACCTGCGTCATTGGTGCATCCGCGACTAATTTACTGTCTGCAATCACGATAGAGCGCGTGGTGTATTCCAGCACTAAATGCATGTCATGAGAGATGATCATCACGGTTACGCCCAACTCGCGATTGAGCTTTTCGATGAAACTCAGCATAGACGTGTAGTTTCGATAGTCCTGACCTGCCGTCGGTTCATCAAGGATCAGAAGCTCTGGTTCCAATACCAAAATTGACGCAATGGTTACGCGCTTTTTCTGGCCGTAGCTCAATGCTTCGATTGGCCAGTGGCGGTATTTGCTCAAACCGCACAGCTCAAGGACTTCAAGTACTTTAGCTTCGATTTGTTTCTCTTCAACGCCACGATTACGGAGGCCGAAGGCCACTTCGTCGAAAATCATGTGATGGGAAATCATGTGATTCGGGTTTTGCATCACCACGCCCACTTTCTGGCTGCGCTCGAAGATGGTCAGTTCGTTAAGATCTTGACCATTCATACTCATTGAGCCGCTATCCGCTTCAATAACGCCCATAATCAGTTTGGTGATGGTCGATTTACCCGAGCCATTTTTGCCAAGTACAGAGACAAACTCGCCACGCTTGATGTCAAAACTCACGTCTTCTAACGCGTTTTTCTCACCGTCGTAAGAATAGGTGAGGCCACGGACTTCAAGCAAAGTCTCGGCTGGCGTTTTGGGCGGTTGTGCTGTTGAACCATCAAACCATGCTTGTACTGCCGGTTTATATTGCTCCAACGGTAAGGTAGTTAAGCTAGAAGGTTTTGCATCGCCCTCAATCGCGCAGCCTGCTTCTTTCAGTGCTGAAATATAAAGCGGTTCGCGGATGCCGTAATCTTCTAGCAAAGGCGACGCTAAAATTTCATCTGGCGTTGTATCGGCAATGATTTTGCCGCTTTCCATCAAGATAATACGGTCAACTGAGCAATGCAGAACGTCTTCAAGACGATGCTCAATGATTACGATGGTTTTGCCCGTTTCGCGGTGTAGATCATCGATGATCTCGATGGTTTTTTTACCCGTTTTAGGGTCAAGCGCAGCTAGTGGTTCATCAAACAAAAGGATATCGACATCATCGACGAGAATGCCCGCCAAAGAAACACGCTGTTTCTGCCCGCCAGATAAATCGTGGGGTGAGCGTTCTAGCATCTGTTCCAAGTCGACCATTTTGGCCGTGGCTTTGACCAATGGGTACATGTCGATATTTGAAGTTAGCTGGTTTTCCAGCGCAAATGCGATGTCTTCGCCAATGCTCAAGCCGACAAATTGGCTGTCCGTATCTTGCAGTACGGTGCCAACTTGCTCAGTGTATTGGTGCATGTCGAAAGGGGCGGTGTCTTGACCATTGATGGTCAATGTTCCACTGGTTTCCCCTTTGATTGCGTGTGGGATCAGTCCGTTAAGACATTGCCCAAGGGTAGATTTACCACTACCACTTGGACCGATAATGACGATTTTCTCTCCTTTCTCTATCCTTAGATTGATATTTTTTAGCGTCGGTTTGTCCAGCGACTCATATCTAAAAGAGAAGTTAGAAAATTCGATTGTCATTCGACATTAAGCCTCTGTTAAGTTACGGCTTTGCTTGTTACGTTTAGCGACAGACTTAAGAATGAAGAAGCCAACAATAGCAATAAGAATGGTGTTACCGATCGCGATAATAGAAAGCTGGGTAAACACTTTAGTGAACGGTTCTGCGTATAAAATCGTGTCGAGGAATGCAGAGCAACCGTAACCAAATACGTTGCCTAATAGCGCAAGTACTACGAATAACACGAAGTCTTTCATATTGAAATCACCTTTCTCCAAACGGTAGCGCGTTAGAGAAGGGAATAGACCGATAATCAAACCAACAATACCTGAACCAAGTACCCAAGTGAGCCATACGCCCCAACCTGCAAATAGGTCAGTAACCCAGTGACCAATAAAACCAACCAAGAAGCCAACAAGTGGTCCAAATAGTACTGAGAACAATGCTAATACTGCCATTGCTGGTTTTAGCGTTGTGTTTGCAAACACAGGGATGCCAAACATAGGTAAGCCGCCGATACCGTAAAGAGCAGCACCGATTGCAATAACCACAACAGTTTTAGCGGAAAGATTCATAGATAACCTCAGTTCAATAGTCGATTTTAAAGAACGTTCATTTATATTGTTGGAAAGCGTTAGTTATTTGATTGTGTAACATATATTCAAAACAACCAAGCTGCTTATTGTTTGCTCTATTTTTCTTCAGGAAATGTGTGATTTGATTCACGCATCCCTTTGACTGGCTTTGGTTTTAGCAAGCATTAAAAATAAGGCGCGCATTATACAGAATATTAATAAAAGTGGGAATGCTATCTATCTGGATGGCTAGAATGAATCAGGGGCTGATCGTCAGCCCCTGATTACACGGTTTGATGTTATTTTTACCGATAAATGAATGCGCTATATGTTCATTAATGGTCGAGGTATAAATAGTTCTGCCAGCTCTTCATACGAATAAGAACTTTGCGCATCACTGATACGTGAGTAAAGCTGTCTGAATAAACTGCAACTTCAACCGCAGTACCCATTGGCAGGTGGTATCCACTCAAGTCGTCGGTAATTTTCAGCTTCGCAAAAACACGTCCGCTCGTGCGCAAGGCATCAGTCCCAAGCAGAGCGCCTCGCGCTTGGATTTGGCTTTCACCAATGGCTGGAATCACGTCAATGACTTCGCCACGGAACACTTTGCCCGGAATTGCGCGGAACATAAATTCTGCTTCAAAGCCTGGCTTCAAGCGTTGTAATGAGTTCTGTCTGAATGCCGCGGTGTACGTAATGTCTTCGGTATGTACGAAGGTCATTGCCGGGGCAAGTGGCAACGGCACAGCCATCACTCCAGGACGTAAAGCCAATTGCGTAACGTAACCATCGGTTGGCGCACGAACGACGGTTTGCTCTAAGTTAAACTCAGCTTTACGCAGCTCGGCAAGAAGTTGCGCGACTTGGGTATTTTCGCCTCCGATTTCAGAGTCCAGAGCGATTTGCGCTTGTTCTTGTTGCAAAATCGCAACGTCTAACATGGCTTCTGCCGCTTTATACGCTTGGCGTCGAGTATCCAAATCTTGTTCAGTAAACGCGCCACGATCAAAGCCCCTTTGATATCGGCTAAATTCCCTTTGTGCTTTATCTCTGTCCGCTTGCGCTTTCAATACAGCAGCTTCTGCTTCTCTTAGATCAGACTCTAAACCCAAGGCACCTTGGCTTGCTTCTTTGACTTTCGCTTCAAGGCGAGCAACTTCTGCTTCAAAAGGCACAGGATCGATTTTGAAAAGAATATCGCCCGTTTTGAGCGGTTGGTTGGCCTGGACTGGCACTTCCACCACGCGGCCACGCACGCCAGAGACGATAGGCGTAGTCGGGAACACTTGGTTACCCAATTGCGTAAATGGGTGGTTGTAGTTCATAAGCAGCACGAGTGTGCCCACTAACACTACGCCGCCAAGTACGGCGGTTGGAACGGTCCATTTGTTTAGAGGAATATTGAAAATTTTAAAAATGGTAATACAAAGAGCGGCGTAAGTCAGAATCAGCAATAAGTCCATTATTCGTCCTCTTTACTTTGTTCAGGCAAAGGCTTTTGCTGAATCTTTTGTTGTTTCAACATCGATACTTCGTTTTTGAGTTCGTTGACTTCATCGATGAGTTCTTCAAGGCGGTGATGAATGTCGTGTGTTTCTTGTTCTAGTTGTTTAAAACCCCAGCCGCGTTCCTTGCGCCATAATGTTGCCCAGATCCATAAAAATGGCCACAGCGCATGCAAAGTGAAAAGGCTGACCCAGCCAGCGTAGTGAATTGCGTCTTGGTGCGGGTGCTCTCTCTCTTTGGCGATTTCATATGGAATATCATGGATGACAATGATTCCGTAAAAGATCACTAAAGCAACGAAGATGAGTAACCCAAGTGCAAAATAGTCTAGAAACATCTTACCTACCTGTGCGTATTGCGAAATGGAAAATCTACGTAAATTAACAATTTAAGTATTTGTCTTAACTACAGATGAATCAAGCGGTTTTTATGTAGGAATTATGTTTATGCGATGTAAGTATCCACTGATGTTTATTGGCAGTTAAGGTGTTGCTGAGTACTTATTTAAACAAGCAGTGAAGTGATATAGGAAGGATAAGTAACAAGTATACTAAAGCCCCAGATATCAACCGGGGGCATGGTTTAAAGTTCGGTACAGACTTGGTTTCTGCCATTGGCTTTGGCGCGATAAAGAGCTTTGTCTGCACGATAAAAAGTTCGCTGAGTATTCTCGCCTTCTCGATGCAAGGTAATCCCTATGGATACGGTCAGCCCCCGTTCACCAAGAATATCGTCCCAACCATATTGATAAATCCGTTCACGATAATTCTCGGCATGCATTTCTGCGCGTTCCAGTTGGGTATTCTCAAGGATCACGAGGAACTCTTCACCACCAAATCGTACGCACGATGCGCCTTTAAATCTGAAGTAGGACGCCAGTTCCTGTGACACACTTTTGATCGCTTTGTCGCCCACCAAGTGGCTTAGTTCGTCATTGATGGATTTGAAGTGATCGATATCGATGACCATCAATGCAAATGCAGTATCGTGCAGAAGTAGATCTTTTAGTTTAACTTCTAACCAGCGTCGGTTGTGTAAAGACGTAAGTGGATCGGTAAAGACGTCCTGCTGTAGCTGAGCAACAGTATTTTTATGCTGCTTGGTGGTTTCTTTTAGTTCTTTGTTTTCTAGCTCTGACAAAATGAGTTTGAGTTGTAACTCAAAGCGTGAAAGTCGGCGTAGTTGAGCAGACCCTAACTCACCGATCGGAATATGTTTTACAAGATCAGATTCGATTCTATGCGCTTTTTTTTCACAATTTAATGCTTCTTGATACAACCCTTGAGAGGCGTAAACTTGACTCATCGCGTTATAAAAATGCTGAGTAACGATAGGAGATAGCTGCTTTTGAATCCTTTTACTGATGGAGTCCAACGTTAAATTAGCTAAAGAAGTGTGCCCTACACCGTTTAGACAATACGCAGTCTCAATTTTGACCATCGTGGATAACCAGTATGTCGTGGCACTACCCGTTGTATACTGAACATTCGAAATAGCCAGCAACGCATTGGGGTAGTCTTCTTGCAGACGATGTAATTTGGCTCGGTAGAGGTGAATTTGTGCAGCGAGGTTTTTATCACTGACGAGAATGCTCAGTTCTTCACATTCACTCAACAGCTCTTTGGCGTCTTCGGTACGGTTCAAGCTGATATAACAGGCAAGCATGTACAGCTTGTAACGAAGGCGTAGGGATCGACTGCCAATAGCGTGATCGATAGCATCTATTTTTTGATAATAACGTAATGCACGTTGATGATCCCCATAGGCATCGCACAAATTACCCATTCCAATAATGGCCAATACGTACTCATCAATATAGCCGTACTCGACGGCGATATTGGTTGAAGCAACATACTCGGTTAATGCCGCATTGTAGTCACCTACTTCAACTAAACGCTCACTCAAGCTTGCTTTCACAGAAAGAATATCTTCTACATCCTCTGGTAAAACAAGCAACTCAAGCGCTTGTTTCAATTCACTAATGCTGTCGTTGAGCTGTTTGATCTCTCTTCGATACTCGGCGCTAATGATATAGCAATGCGCTTTCTCTCGGTTTGTTGACGCAATATGTAACCCTATGTGTTCCCATAGCGTAATCGCTTCTTCACCTGAAACGGAAGAAGGATCGATACCTGCGTCAGTCACCTTGCTAAGCAGTTGTTCCATTCTTCATTACCTCAATATAACTTTCTTCGAGCTGTTCTAACGTGAATGGGAAGGTCAGGATATCTTGCAAATACAGTATCGGTTTCGGGCCTTTGATTCCGCGTCGCTTCCATGGATAGATGTCTAACATCGCTTGGACAGTGCGGTAGACCTCTTCTGCTGCTTGACCTTTTTCTGCAATTAACATTGCTAGCCTGTTACTGGAAATTCTCGAGATGAGGTCGCTGGAGGTTGTCAATGCATGAACGAGCTCGGTACAAACATCGAGAACTTCGGGGTTTGAATGCTGAATCATAATGATGGCGTGGTTAGAGCGTTTGAGCTCCGTTTTAAACAAAACTAACTGTTCCCACCAGTAGGTCTCAGAAACGACATTAGAGAACTGTTTTTCAGGGTCGTATTCGTGTTGAGAGCGAATATGATTGATCAGCTTACGTGCTCGCTGCTCTAGTTGGCGTTTAGAGCCTCTTGCTTTATCCATGCTGATTCGATGACTTTGTTCTTTGAGCATTTTGAGTGCGTGCTTACGGTATTTCTTGAACGCGTTAAACGCAGACTCAAAGTCACCTTGTTCTTCAGCGACTCGTGATTGTTGGAAGCAAATTTGGCTGAGTAGCTCACCGTGGTCGAAACTGAGTGCAGACTCTTCTGCTGCAAGTAGCAACTTGGCAGCGCTGTCTGTATTTTGGCGCAAAAGCTCAAGTCTTGCTCGGCTAATAAAAGAGTGTGCTTTCATCCAAACGAGGTCATGCTCAATGGCGAGCTGGTGGGCTTTTTGGGTGGCTTCTTCGGCCGCATCAAGGCGTTCTAGTCCAAGCAGTGCTAACCCTTTAAAGTCCCAGATCTCGGCTTGCCACGTACTGTCATCATGATCTTTTAATACTTCGGTTGCTCCATCCAGTACCGTAAGCATCTCGACAAACTTATTTAGTAAGTAATAGTCCCAAGCTAATAGGATGCGCGCTTTGCCTTCTAACCAAGCAATACGAACATTGTTTGCCACTTTAACGGCTAACTCATGAGTTGAAGCGGCAAGTTGGTGTTCATTAGTGATGCGCCATACATTACCAAGCCCAATTAGAGATTCGATTTGAATTTCAACATCATCAACAAGAGCAGATTGTTCGAGCGCATTAATCCAATATTGTTGCGCGGAATAATACTTTGCTTGGCCCCAATATTGGAGTGCAAAAAGATGGAGAATTTCCGGGAGATGATCGTCGGTTTCAAGCTGTGTTTGTTTGCTGTAAGCGTCTTTGACGAGTTTTAAGCCTTGTCGGTAATCCATTAGGCACCAACAGCATTGCGCCATGATGAGTAAGGCTTTGATCTCTCCGTCCACAAATAAAATTTGTTCCGCGCGGATACGATATTGCTGCGCAATATTAAAGGTATGTTTAGGGGCCGATTTTATTTGGCCTTTAAGCTTAGTGAGATCATCTTCTAGCTGAATTTGGTTTTTATCCAACGTTCACATCCATGACTATCGAACTGGAAATCACACCTAATATTAAGTGGTTAGATGCATGTTTCTTTACCAAAGCGATGCGGATAACGTTTTGGTAAACGATCAGGGGCCGTAATGTATACCGTTACAACCCCTAATTACTACATCTAAATTACCAATAGAATAGCTACGATAGGAGCTGTTTGATTGTCAAAGGTGCATCAGAGACTTCCAACCTTTGTGCAGCGGTAAGACCTTGTTTATCCTGATAGCACAAATTATGCCAAGCTCTGAATATATCTAAAAGAGGTAAAATACCAGCAGGTCGTAATTTGCGACGTGGCTCGTTAATGAAGCTTTCGAAAAGGATCTGAAAGCGGTTTTGATAAAACTTCACATGACGAGTTGTCGCAACGTTAAACCATTTTTCAGGCTCATTTTGATCGCCAGCGAGGTAGCAAATGCCTTTGTGGTTTTCGTTTTGACTAGAGATTGCCCAACGATCGCGCCACCAACTCATATAGGCGATATCGACTTTGCCAAAGGGAGTACTCATGTCCCAACTAGCGTCCTCTTCTACGTACATCAAGTCGACACTTTTCTCTTTAATGCGAGGTAAACAAACGCTCAGTGCAGCCGAACGTAGTAGGGGATCTTGAGGCATGTATAGAGATACACGTTTGTTTGGGCAGCACATATCAAGTACGTGCAAATAGTGTGCATATGAGGTGTATGGTGGACGGACTAATGCCCCTTTTGAAGGGTAATGAAATACAGATAGATTACCAAGAGGGTCTTCTACGTTACCGCGAGCCAAAATTGTTTGGTATTTTTGGTCAATTCGCTCTCTGAGGTGATGAGAAGGTTCCGCAAGCGGCTCACTTGCTTCCGCTACGTACTCCTGGGAAACAAAACGAGACACCTCATCGTAAGGATTATGATCGAGCGTTGCGATTGGCTCTTCATCAGCGGAATAATTGACGTGCTGGCAAAGAATATAGCCAGAATGCGCTTCGCCAGAAACAATCCAATACACACCATTATTGCTGTTCGGTTGCAATGCAATATAGTTTGAGGCCAATTCATAATGCGTTGCGTGGTTTACCCAGCGCGCATCAATGGTTGCCAGCTTACGGCGGCAGCGGCTAGCTATATGGTCAACATGGTCGTAAAAGGTTTTTGGGTTAATACTAAGCTTACGGCAGATTTCTCGTACGGAATATCCCGTAAACAACAAGCCCATCAAGTTCTCTTGAAATTGAAGCTTCTTGTTGGCACCAGACCACTTGTCGACAAAGGTACTTTGACACACTTTACAGCGGTAACGTTGGCGATCGCCACTGTAACCGAAAGCGTGATAGAGGTGTTTGTGAGTGTGGACAGAAAGTCCAAAGTTGTTGCAATCATCATTACGGCAAGCAGGCAACCCGTCACTGTGGACGTGCCGCAGGCGATGAAGTTCGTTCACGACATCGCGATTATTAAGTAAGGGGGGGAAAGCTCCACATTCACGGCATACCATCGCCGGACGCTTAGGGTTCGCATGTTGCAGAACGTAACGCTTTGCATCACTCAATCCAAAGTTGTCACACGCCAATGTTTTACAAAAGTTGAGTTGTAACCCATCTGCGTCTTTTGGCAGTTCGCCGTTAGACACAATCGCCCCCTCGGGATAATTCGGGCAGCCAGCATAACTCTGGCTGCAAATTATTACTTACTATTTGTTCTTAGATGTTGATTGCAGTTTCTAGTGCAACTTTCATCATGTCGTTGAACGACTTCTGACGCTCTTCTGAGCTTAGTTTTTCACCACGGATGATGTGGTCAGAAACTGTCAGGATAGTCAGTGCTTTCGCGCCTAGGTCAGCTGCTACGCCGTAGATACCAGCCGCTTCCATGTCTACACCTAGGATGCCTAGTTTTTCCATCTTCTCGAAGATGTCTGCTTCTGGTGTGTAGAACAGGTCTGCAGAGAATACGTTACCTACTTTTACAGGCACTTCCTGAGCGCGCGCTTGGTTAACGGCTTCTTCTAGAAGACCGTAATCAGCGATTGCTGCGAAATCGTGGTTGTTGAAACGGATACGGTTAACTTTAGAGTCTGTAGAAGCACCCATACCGATAACAACGTCCATTAGTTTCACGTCGTCACGTACTGCACCACAGCTACCTACACGGATAACGTTTTTCACGCCGTATTCAGCGATTAGCTCGTGTACGTAGATACAGCAAGACGGGATACCCATGCCGTGGCCCATTACAGAAACTTTTTTGCCTTTATAAGTGCCAGTAAAGCCGAACATGTTGCGAACGTCACAAACTTGTTTCACATCTTCTAGGAACGTTTCAGCGATGTATTTAGCGCGCAACGGGTCGCCTGGCATTAGAACTGTTTCAGCGAAATCACCTGGTTGTGCGTTAATGTGTGGGGTTGCCATAAGTGCTCTCCAAAGTTTTGTTTTGATAAAACGCCTCTATTATAGAACGCTATTACCAATTCTGTTGAACTTGTTCGTTTTCGTTGAGGCAATAATATCGGGACGTACAGTGGCCCCTTGAGAGCTTAGTCACAAAAACCACGCATTTAGAAACTGCAATTACTATTGATAACCAAATCTGTTGAAATCAAAAGAGCAATCGATTTGCTTTTGAGCAGTTTGTCGATTGCGCGCACAAATTCTTTGTTTTTGGGCCAAACTTTTTTCTGACAGCTGGTTGATCGAAATACTTTCGAGTGAAGTAAAACGATTAAATTGTACAACTTATTTTCTTGTACAATCTGGAAAGGCTTGCTATAAGTTATACAACAAAACTTTTTGTATAGGGATGCGTCATCATGGAATCTTCAATCAAAGTAGGTATCAGTTCGTGTGTTTTGGGTGAACGAGTGCGTTTTGACTCTGGTCATAAGGTGAGCAACTTTGTGACTAAAGAGCTCAGCCCGTATTTTGACTTTGTTTCGGTATGCCCTGAAGTCGGCGTAGGTATGCCAGTACCCCGTCCAACAATTCGTCTTGTTTCTAATGAAGAGCGTGTTGCATTGGTTGAAACCAAAAATCCAGAAAATGATCATACCGACAATATGCTCACTTACTCGGCCAATAAAGTAGATGAACTTCAAAGCGAGCAGCTTTGTGGTTACATCGTTTGTGCCAAGTCACCAACTTGTGGCATGGAGCGAGTCAAGGTTTACAGCAAGAACAGTGCTGCGAAAGAAGGTGTTGGCTTGTATACGCAAACATTGATGCAAAAAATGCCTTGGTTGCCTGTTGAAGAGGATGGCAGACTTAACGACCCTGTATTGAAAGAAAATTTTATTACTCGAGTATTTTGTCTAAATGACTTTTACGACTCGATGGATGGTGAGCCTACTCGTGGCAAAATCATCGACTTTCATTCGCGCTACAAACTGACGTTAATGGCACACCACCCAGAGTCATACCGATCCCTTGGCCGCTTAGTTGCCGATGTCGCTAATTATGAAATTGAAGACTTTTACCAAGAGTATCGTTTAGGACTGATGAAGGCGTTAACGAATCGGGCTAGCCGCAAAAATAACACAAATGTGTTGATGCATTTACAAGGGTACTTCAAACGCTCACTAACTAAAGAAGAAAAAGAAGAGTTAGCGACAGTGATTCACGACTACCGTATTGGAATGCTGCCTCTGCTAGCACCACTTACGTTGATTAAGCATTACTTAAATACTTACCCAGACGAGTATTTATCAAAACAGAAGTTTTTAGAACCGTATCCGCAGGAGATGAGATTACGCTATGGTTTGTAGTTCAGAAGAAAAACTATACGCGATCCGAGATGTCGCAGAAATCACGGGTGTAAAACCAGTTACGCTGAGAGCTTGGCAACGAAGATACAACTTGATCCAACCTCAGCGAACTGAAAAAGGACACAGACTTTATCGCCAGCAAGATCTCGATACGATTCGCGAAGTCCAGAGCTGGCTCGCGAAGGGGATTTCGATTGGTAAAGTGAAGGGGCTGCTAGGAAAAAGCGCCGATGTCGAAGTCAAAAACGAGGTTCGCACACTCGAAGAAGTTGAAAACATGCTGCTTGCGCTGTCTACCCTGAATCGAGGAAAAGCAGAGAGTTTACTTGCCTCTGTTCTTAAAGAGTACCCACTAAAACTCGTTATTGATCAGTTTATTAGCCCAGTATTTGATGCGCTAGATATGGTAAAAGGATCGTTGCGATCCTTGCAGGTGGGGTTATTTCAGACTTGTTTAATCACTCGACTTGCCCTTGTAATCGATTCTGAAAACAAAGCCGCTTCCAAAGGAAAGTGTCTGCTCATTAGCTTTGAACAAAACAGAGAATCTGAGAGTTGGATTCAAGCAGCGAAGCTTTGTGAACAAGGGTATCACACGACTTTGATCGATAAGGTTGATGATGTTTCTGGTCTACTAGATCATGAGGTCATTGAAAATGGTTCGTTTATCTACCTTTTCTCCAATAAAGCACTAGCTGCTAAACAAGTAGCGTCCATCAAAATGCTTCACGCACAGTTAGGTGATCGGATGGGGTGCTCTGAAGTGATAGAGAAATTACACCTAACTTAGTAGACAAAAGATAGGAGCTACCATGGTTTTAGTATGGTTTCGACGTGACTTACGTGCGTTAGACCACACGGCACTCAAAGCGGCGTTGGATTCAGGTCAGCCTGTTGTCGCTTGCTTTATCGCGACGCCAGAGCAGTGGCGGGAGCATCACATGGCGCCGATGCAGGCAGACCTCATTGCTCGTCGCTTAGCTTGTCTTAACGAGGAGCTTGAAAGCCTTAATATTCCTTTTTTGTACAAAGAGGTGCCGTCGTTTTCCGATTGTACAGATGTGATTAGTGGGTGGGCGGAAACACTTGAAGCCACGTCTGTTATGGCAAACATTCATTATGAGGTGAACGAACGAGAGCTGGATACACAAGTAAGTGAAGCGTTAGCTTCTCACGATATCGAATTTGAACTGTTTCATGACAAATGTGTGCACGCGCCAACGACGGTTCTTAATAAGCAAGGCGAATATTTTAAGGTATTTACGCCATTCAAGCGTGCTTGGTTAACGCAGTTCCATATGCCGACGGTAGTAAAACCTCACGAGCAAGCGCCACTCAATAAAAAGGTACTCGAACAATTAGAGTCGGCTCGATTTAATTCAAGCTTCACATTTAGCTATCCTCGAGAATCCAGTGAAGACTGGCTGGCTTCGACTAATGATATTTTGAAGCAGCTTAGGGAATTTGCACGGGAGCGCAGTGACGCGTATCAAAGCGAGCGAGACTTTCCAGCTATTGATGGCACCAGCCAACTGTCTCCATACCTTGCGATTGGCGCGCTATCACCAAGGCAGTGTATTGCTCGTTTGTATGCTGAAAATCAACAAAATGACCTTACAGAAGGGAAAGCAACTTGGCTAAGTGAGATCATTTGGCGTGAGTTTTATCAGCACCTATTGGTTTTCGAACCAAAACTCGTCAAAGGCAAAGGATTTATCGATTGGGAGGATAAAATCCAGTGGTCCTATGATGAGAAAGCCTTTGAGCGATGGAAGACAGGAACAACAGGATACCCAATCGTTGATGCAGCAATGCGTCAGCTCAATCAAACAGGCTGGATGCACAACCGATTACGTATGATTGTCGCGAGCTTTCTTACCAAGGACTTACATGTTGATTGGCGATGGGGAGAAGCGTACTTCATGAGTAAGCTGGTGGACGGCGATTTTGCAGCGAACAATGGTGGCTGGCAATGGTCTGCCTCTACGGGCTGTGACGGGCAGCCATACTTTCGTATTTTCAACCCGATAAGCCAAGGCGAAAAGTTCGATGCTAATGGTGAATTTGTGCGCCACTGGGTACCAGAAATCAAAAGTGTACCGAACAAATACATCCATAAACCTTGGACTTGGGAGGGCTTTTCTTTACTGGAATATCACAAGCCGATGGTTGATCACAAGACAGAAAGAGAGATAACCTTACAGCTCTTTAAAAGTGCCAAGGAATAGAGTGAAATGCTTAGCAAAAAGCGATCAATGAGTTTCGCAAAACGTACCCTGCTATCTGTGTCGTTATCTTTAGTGAGTGGTCTATCATTCGCTAAGATGTACGAATTACCAGAGGATGGAAGCCGTTTAATTGGTCGCCTTGAAAACCACGTCGTTCAAGAAGGCGAAACCATGGCAAATATCGCTAAGCTCTACGATGTGGGTATGCTAGGTTTAATGGCCGCAAACAAAGGCGTGGATCCCTTCTTACCAGAAGAGGGGCATGTTCTTACTATTCCGACACAGCTAATCCTCCCAGACGTACCTTATAAAGGTATCGTTATTAATCTAGCCGAGCTGCGCTTGTATTACTTTCCGAAAGGAGAAGATATTGTCCATGTATTTCCTGTCGGAATTGGCCGAATAGGGCGCGATACCCCAGTAATGACAACGCGTATCAGCCAAAAACGACCGAACCCTACATGGACTCCTCCAGCTTCTATTCGTGCCGAGTACAAAGCAAAGGGCATTGACCTACCAGCCGTTGTTCCTGCGGGGCCTGATAATCCACTTGGTATGTTTGCATTGCGTTTAGCTTACGGGAATGGCGAATACCTAATTCATGGTACCAACAAGGACTTTGGGATTGGTATGCGAGTCAGCGCGGGTTGTATTCGTATGGACCCAAGTGACATTGAGTGGTTATTTGACAAGGTTCGTAACGGCGAAGACGTTAACATCATTAATCAGCCTATCAAAATGACACTTGAACCTGACAGAAGTGTGTTCTTAGAAGCACATGAGCCTTTGACTCGTAGTAATGGCGAGAAAGATGAACTCAAAGTGCCGAAAGAGTTAAAGTGGTGGCTGGATGAATTCGGTATGAAAAACGTGAAGGCTAAAGCAGCAATCGCTGCACAGAATGGGGTTCCTGTCGAAATAACCGCGCCTTAACGGGCGTTAAGACGCGGTATCAAATCTTACTTAGTGTAAGACTGAGCGATGTTATCGATACGCTCGTTAGCACGCTCAGCTTCTTCTTGAGCAGCCATTGCTGCTGCGCCTGATTTTTGAACGTCAGATTGAAGAGCTTGTACGTCTTGGCTTAGTTGGCTAACTTGGTTGCTTAGTTCGTCTAATTTTGCTGCATTTGCTGTTGCTGCGTCATCAGAAGAAGCACAACCGGCTAGTAGAAGTACTGAAGTTGCTGCAGCTGCGATCAACGTTTTGTTCATATAAGAACTCCTTGCTTATAGTGAAAGTCTCGCCACCAACTATTATTTTATACAGTAGCGAGGTTAAATGTGGTTACATTTTATCAGTACATGATGTAGCAAAAGTCAAAAAAACCCAAGAATTTCATGGAGTACCTGACGTCAACTTTTACCTGAGCTTAACAAAGGTGAATAGTCTATCTTCTCCCTCGCTCTCACAACAGTTTTCATAGCAGGTGTATTTGCCACGTTCCTGATATCAATAATTTAGACGATATTGACACAAATGAAAGTTTATTGGCCCAAATAACTGCTATTTACGTCGTTTTGTTGAAGAATAGAAGACATATCTGAAAGGCCTTTCACTGAACTTCACGTTCAGATGCATATCAAAAAGGCTAGGGTTTACTCTGAACTGAGCCACAAATGATGTTTTACCGTCACCACAGGGAATTAGTTTGTGTGATCTCTATCTATACTCCTATGATTTGCGGTATTATACCGAGCTTTATTTTTTTGCTGCGTTAGAGCGGAAACGACACTACAGAGCGCTCAGACGCTGACTGATTTATTGGAGAATACTTTGCAATTTAAAGATCTAGGCCTAGACAACCGATTGTTGAAGAACCTAAAACACTACGATTTTAAAAAAGCGACTGACATTCAGCAGCAGGCGATTCCTGTTGCGATTGCAGGCAAGGATCTATTGGCATCTTCGAAAACGGGTTCGGGCAAGACTTTGGCGTTTGTATTGCCAATGCTTCATAAGTCTTTAAAGACAAAATCGTTTTCTGCGAAAGACCCTCGCGCGGTTATCCTTGCTCCTACTCGTGAGCTAGCGAAACAAGTATATGGTGAGCTTCGTTCTATGCTAGCTGGCCTATCTTATGAAGCAGCACTGATTTTGGGTGGTGAGAACTTTAACGATCAGGTAAAAGCTCTGCGTCGTTACCCGAAATTTATCGTGGCGACACCAGGACGTTTGGCTGATCACTTAGATCATCGTTCGCTTTATCTGGATGGTTTGGAAACGCTGATTCTTGACGAAGCAGACCGTATGTTGGATTTGGGCTTTGCACCAGAGCTTCGTCGCATTCATAAAGCAGCCAAGCATCGTCGTCGTCAAACGTTGATGTTCTCTGCGACATTAGATCATGCAGACGTCAATGAAATCGCGGCTGAAATGCTCAATACGCCAAAGCGTATTGCTATCGGCGTTTCTAACGAAGAACATAAAGATATTACGCAAAAATTTTACTTGTGTGATCACCTGGATCATAAAGAGGCAATTTTAGATCGTGTTCTTTCTGAGGCTGAATACCGTCAAGTTATTATCTTTACGGCAACGCGTGATGATACTGAGCGACTAACAGAAAAGCTGAACGAAAAGAAACTGAAGGCTGTAGCACTAAGTGGTAACTTGAACCAGACTCAACGTAACACCATTATGAGTCAGTTTGAGCGCGCAGTGTTTAAGATCCTTGTAACGACTGATGTTGCTTCCCGCGGTTTGGATATTGCAACTGTGACACACGTCATCAACTTCGATATGCCAAAGCATACCGAAGAATACGTACACCGAGTTGGTCGTACTGGTCGTGCTGGAAACAAAGGGGATGCAATCTCTCTTGTTGGTCCAAAAGACTGGGATAGCTTTAAACGTGTAGAAGCATACCTACAACAAGATCTTGAGTTTTCAGTGTTCGAAGATTTGAAAGGTAAGTTTAAAGGCCTTAAGCCACCTAAACCAGATTTTCGCAATAAGAAAGCGACCGCAAAGAAAGCTCGCCCTCAAGCGAAAAAGTCGGCGAAAAAACCAGCTAAGCGTGACAAGAGCTTCTACAAAAACGTATCTGTGGGTGATGATGTCTTCATCCCTAAGAAAAAACCAGCGGCACCGAGCTCTGAAGAGTAAAAGCTGCTGTAGTTTCCCATTGATTTTAGTTCTTAAAAATCCGAGTGTTCGCACTCGGATTTTTTATGTCTGTCGCTAGGTGAAATAGCGTCTTTCCATACTCACTCGTTTGTCAGCTTTTATATTTGTCTGGTTGTATATAAACAGCATAGAACGCTAATTTAGGAAGTTATTAAGTTTTATTACCTCGGTCAAAGCAAACGTTTTTCCTCACACACTAGATAAAAATCTCACATGATTATGAAAATGATAATTGATCTCATTTTTATTTAAGGGCAGAATACGCGCCATTGTATTAATCCTATAAATGAATTCGCTCTCTATATGAAATTTACTCATGTTTTTTTAGGGCTCATAATTACCTCTAGTTCTGGCTTTGCTGCTGATGATTTCAACTGGCTTCGAGATGATGCTCGTAAAGATGAGCGAGTTCTTACCTACCTAACAGAACAAAACCACAAAACTGAACAGCACCAAAAAAGTTATCAGACGTTGACAAAAAACCTACTCACGCAGTGGGATACCATGGTGGCAGACAAAGGTGATAAGCCATGGTCGATCATGAGTGGAAGAGAGTGGACGCTAACGCGTCGCGATGGTCGTTACTTACTATTATCCCGTGCGAGTCAACATGCACCAGAAAACGTGGTGTTCGATTTCGATGAACGACAATCTGCGCATCAGTACTACCAACTTGGTCAATGGCAAGTGAATGGTGACACGCTCCTTTTCACGGAAGATATCGACGGTAGCGAACAATATCGTGCTGTGGTTGTTGATTTACTCTCCGGCCAATCTACGGAACTGGCGACGCACGTCGATAGTGGCGTATTGTTGTCACCTAACGGGAAAGTGGCATTCCTCGTTGCAAAAGAAAAGCGCACTCAGCGACCTCATCAGATCTTACGTATCTCCACTGAATCTTTGGCAAAAACAGTCCTATGGAATGAACCCAAGTCAGATTGGTTACTTTCTTTCTATCGTGCGGCAGATAGCCGTTATGCTGTGCTGCAAAGCAACAACGAGTCAACAACAGAGCAGAAGCTTGTCGATCTAGAAACGGGCACTGTCTCAGATTCATTGCGAAAGCCTGAAGTGGGTGTGGAATATTACGCGGATGTGGCGAAAGGTTACATTTATCTGAAAAGCAACTTTGAAGGAAAGTTCGCCCTTTACCAAGCCGAACTCGCACCGCTTGGCGCAACATGGCAACGCTTCACCAATCCTCGTGAGCCGCTTGAACAGTTCTACCTTTATGATGCAGGAGTTGTGGCACTTAGCAAGCCAAACAATGTGTCGACTTTGACGGTGTATTCTTACCAAGGTCAGGAAAAAGTGATACTGCCATTGGAACACGATGGTAATGTCGCTTGGCTAAGCACGTTGGGCGATTTTGAATCAAACAAGATTCGTATCCGAAGCATGTCGATGACTACGCCTCCTCAGTGGGAAGAGTTCGATGTAAAAACGCTGAATAAATCCTTGTACTCTCAAGATGCTTACCAAGACTTTGATAGTCAGCGTTATGTAACCCAACGTATTTTTATTAAGCACGACGGCGTTTCTGTCCCGGTCTCTTTGGCGTATCGCAAAGACAAATTGCACCCACAATCTCCTGTGTTGATTTACGGTTACGGCGCGTATGGTTTTACGATGAAACCGTACTTTATGCCTCAGGTTATCAGTTTACTCGACCAAGGTGTGATTTACGCTATCGCCCATGTCCGTGGCGGTGGGTACTTTGGCGATGAATGGCACGAGCAAGGCCGTGGTGTGCGAAAAGCCAATTCTATTGGTGATTTTGTCGCGGCCGCGAAGGCGCTGCAAACATTCGAACGTGGCAATAGAGAGGTTTTCGCCATCGGTTCTAGTGCTGGTGGTACGTTGGTGGCCGGAGCGGTTAATCAAGATCCTAAATTGTTTTCAGGTGTCGTACTTAAAGTGCCTTTTGTTGATGTGGTTGCAAGTATGTCGGATACCTCACTTCCGCTTACCACACAGCAGTATGGCGAATGGGGTAACCCAACCAAACCTGAACAATTGGCGTTAATGAAGGCGTACGATCCGATTCTCAATATCCATAAAAACGCTTACCCACCCATGTTGGTTCAAGTCGGTTTAATCGATCAGCGCGTGCCATATTGGGAAGGCGCAAAGTATCTCGCTAAAGTTTCAGCGTTAAGTGAGCGCAACGGGCCGTACTTGTTGCAAACTAATTTTAATTCGGGCCACCAAATGGACCCGCGACAAGCGCAAGAACAACAAGCAAAAGAATACGCATTTCTACTATCACTCATTAAAACATCTAAAGCGGAGCAGTAAATGAAGCTTACCCCAGTGTCAGCGGCAGTACTTTCGGTACTTGCTGCCAGTCAAGTGCACGCCGAATCTAAGGTTTTCTCAATGGAAGAGGTGGTGGTAACCGCCAATAAAATCGATCAGCCATTGTCAAAAGTGGCAGGTAGTGTCGCGGTTATCACAAACGAGCAAATCGAAGAAAGAGGCGAGACCGAGCTATATGACGTGCTGCGTAACGAACCTGGTGTAAGCGTGACGGGCGGTGCAGGACGTCCGCAAAACATTACCATCCGTGGTATGACGGGTAACCGTATTATGATCGTTCGTGATGGCATTCGTTCTGCGGATGGCTTCGGTGCGAATGACATTAATGATGCCGTTGGGCGAGATACTTTTGATTTATCCAATTTTGAATCGCTGCAAATCATTAAAGGGGCAAGTTCTTCGGTGCATGGCTCTGGCGCGATCGGCGGTGTGGTGATTTTAGAATCCAGTCAGCCGGGTGATTTCTTAAAAGACAAAGACTTCTACACCGATGTTTCCGGTACTTACACCGATATCAGCAACAAGTACAAAGGCACGAGTAATCTAGCTTTTCGTTCCGGTGATACAGAGAGTTTGTTTAACGTTTCATACTGGCAAGGACAAGAGACACGTAACTTTGATGAAGATTTGTATAACCGCGACCTCGATGGTTACAGCGGTGCTTATACGATCAACCACTTTTTCAATGAAGAGGTGATGTTGAAAGCCAAAGCGGAACTCTACACCCAGAACCAAGAGCGTTTGGAGGGTTCACCGTCCATTCAACCTGATGGAATTTGGCATATTGAAGACTTTGCTGAGGATGAAACCACGGAAGAGTACAGCGCTTATATTGGTGCAGAGGTGACTCCGATTAATCCAACTTGGTTCGAAGAGTTGGATACCAAAGTTTACTGGCGTCACACCGAAGTGGTGGAAGACACCAACCGTTTAATGCGCCAAGTGGATCACAATGGTTTGATCACCAAGCGTCGCGAGCTGGAACACAAAACCTTCATTGACGAAACAATTGGCTTCCGTGGCGATTTCACCAATACGATTTATGCAGCAAATGCTGAGCACCAATTGGCTTACGGTGTCGAGCTTTCTACTGACTATTACGAACGCACAGATAGCGACTCCAAGATTGATTGGAACGGAGTAACACCTTCGACCAAACAACCTTTCGCTCCTGCTCGTGCTTATAACATTGGCTTGTATGTCCGAGACATGGTGGAACTGGATAAATGGACCATCACAGGTGGCCTACGCTTTGATGCGCACCGTCTCACGCCAGACGGTGCGGGTGAAGTGGGCGGCTTCCCATTAAAAGACATGGATAGCTCAGAGGTATCTCCAAGTCTTTCGGTTTCTCGTGAAATGTTTGCCAACAACATCGCTTATGTATCTTATAACCATGGTTACCGTGCTCCGGAATACGATAAAGCGTATGGCTTCGTAAGCCACGACTTTGTGCCGCTCACGCCGTTTGTCATTGCACCAAACATGGATCTAGAAGCTGAAACTTCCGACTCATTTGAAATCGGTAACAAGTTCGATAACGGTCGTGCGTATGTCTATGCGTCTTTGTTCTACAACAAGTTTGAAAACTTCATCGACGTTGTGACCACGGGCTTTGACTCAAGCAATGGTAATTACATTAAACAATACCAAAACCTCGATGGTGTCGAGACGTATGGTGCAGAGCTTTCTGCGGGTTACGCGATCACTAAGCGATGGAACATCAGCACCAAGTTTGGCTACGTAGATGGCAAAGACGCGGAAGGTGAATACGTTCGAAGCATTACGCCATTCGAAGGTAACGCTCAACTGAAATACGCCGACCAAGACTTCAATGCTTACGTGGCTTGGAACTGGGCCGCGGCCATGGATCGCGTTCCTAAATGCCAGACCACGCTTGGTCTAGCGACAGAGTGCGCGCAGACAAGTGCGTGGAATACGTTTGATATTGGCGCAACTTACCACGTTTCCAAAGACCTTCGTGTTAGCGCAAACATCATCAACCTGTTCGACAAAGAATACATCCGATACCAAGACGTAGCGGGTATCGCTGAGGAAAGTAAGCGTTACTCAACTGAGCCAGGGCGCTACTTCACGCTGACTGCAAAATACGAATTCTAGGACGAAATCATGAAGCTAAAACCATTGGCGTTTTCACTGCTTATTGCATGTACCCCTGCGGCGCTGTCTGCAGAGTGGGATTATCCCACAACGGATTCTGTGGTGACCAATGAAGCGCAAGCGAAAACTTATTTAGACAGCCACTACTCAGAAGCGGGCGAGTTTAAGTTCCGTTACAAAACCCAGTCTCAGCTTGGTGAGCATTACAATTTTGATGTTTGGGTTAACGGTGAATATCAATCTCAGCGTGCCCTTGTAGTAACAACTGATAAAAATCATCACGTTGTGCGAGTGTTTAAGAGCCTTGAAGATACGATAATTCGCAACGGTAAACCAACGGTTGCAATGGAATTGGAATCGCCTCGCCAACTGCAAGCACAAGAGCCACCGGCTTTGAGCTCTGGAAGTCTGGTTGATGTTGAGGTTTCTTTATTCAACCCAGATCTGCGCACCATGCAACAGCAAGCGGCACCAGAATCGACATGGTCAGCACTGTCCGATTACCCTCAGCCGATCGAGTACGTCACCAAGTCGATTGAGGTTTTAAAGTCGGGAGGTAAGTTCTATCTCTCTAACCCAAGATTAAAGCAAGTGGATGCGACGGGTTTATTTTCAGCCCCAGCACCTGGTGAAGCGCCTGTACTCGATACGTTGGACTTCCTCAGCGCAGAAGGGGTTCAAGCATTTGACAGTGTTGATGAGATGCAAAGCACCGAGTTTGGTGACAATGCGTTCCCACAGTTGATGGCTTTTTATCATCTTGATAGCTCGATCCAATATCTGACAAGCCTGACTTACGACTTGTTTGATGAACCGCTTCGTTTTGATGCTCGCGGTTTATCAAAAGATAACTCTACTTACTATTACGGTCCGAAAGCACTCATGCTGGGTGTCGGTGGTGTTTCTCCGGATGCAGTCGATGCTGATGTCGTGATACACGAGCTTGGGCATGGCATTCATTACCAAATCGTACCGGATTGGGCGTACGGTCACACTGGTGCTATCGCAGAGGGTTTTGCTGATTACTGGGCGGGCAGCGCGAGCTACCGCATTCAATATTTGGATGCTTCGCGTCGTGGTCAAGAATTCGAGTTAGATACGGTGTTCAACTGGGACGGTGTGTTCGGAACACGCAAAACAACTCGTAGCTTATGGAACCAAAGAGCACGTTACTTCGAGAGCTCAGAGTACCCAGCGCACGTCAGTGTGGGCGGTGAACTAGGTGACGAGCTATGGTCAACGCCGCTGTTTCAAGCGCTTAAAGCATCGGTTGAACGATACGGTGATGATACCGATAGGGTGTTCCGCGAGTTTGACGCCATTGTTCTTGAAGGCATGTACGGCATTGGTCGTGGCGTGAAAATGCATGATCTGGCGGAGTCGACCGTGTTTGCCGCAAACACCTTGTTCCCAAATAAAGACTACGCCCAATTCCTGACGGACAGCTTCAACAGACACAACTTACTTAAAGCGCCTCTTCGTGTTGGCTATGACGCTCGATACATCGCACAAGGTCAAGACGTTGGTTTGAGCCTGAGCCAAACTGGCCGTGAAGCGAGCATCAAAGGGCAATGGCAGCTAAACAACGCATCTGTTTTCGACTTTGATGAAACGCTTTCTGACTCGACCTCAATGAAGGTGGCGTTACCAAGCGGTCTAACATGTGGCACGCAATTCGATTCCTCTATTTCATTGGATTATCAATTTTCTGAAGGCCTAAAGACTCACCAGTGGAGTGAAAAGGTGATGCTGGTTAATGGTACGCCAGAGCTCGATATCCAGCCTCAACCAGTGAACTCCGCTTTGCCGGAACAGGGCGACAGACTGTTCTCTCAGACGCTATCGGACAAGTCACGCACGATTGATGATTCGTTTGCGGTTTACCTGAACATCGAACATGACTCACTGCAAGATCTGCAAGTGACGCTAGTGTCTCCACAAGGCAAATCGGTCGTGCTACTTAGCCATCAATCAAGCAATACCAAAGGATTTAAAGGTTACTTCACCGCTCAGTATGACGAGGAGTTACAAGCACTTGTCGGTCAACCGAGTTGGGGGACTTGGCGTCTCGAAGTGTCTGACCGCGTGTCAGGGAACTCTGGGGTGTTGAAAGAGTGGGGTGTGAGTCACTTTGCTCAGTATCAGTGTAGTGCTGATACCACTAAAGAAAGCAGTGGCGGTGGTTCAGGTGGCAGTGGTTCGCCTTGGACCTTGTTAGGACTTTTCCTGCTTTCAATGGTGAGAGTGATTCGCTCTCGTTAATTAAAATCAAAAGAAGATAAAATCTATGAAGTTTCAATATTCTTTCGTTGCTATGTCACTAGCCCTTGCTGGCTGTGGCGGAGGTTCTGGTGGTGACACGTCGGCACCGACCTATGATGTAGCTGGCACCATCGTTTCTGCAGGTACACTTCTTGATACGCCAGTCTGCATCGATTTAAACCAAAACTACGTTTGTGATACGACCGAGCCGAGTGCTAAAACGGATAATGCCGGTAAATTTAGCCTGACTTCAAGCGACAAAAACGTACTAACCAGCACCATTCTTGCTCAAGTTGATCAAGGTTCGAACCAAACGTTGCGTCTTGCGGCTCCGGGCCAAAACTTAGCAACGGGTAACACGGTCAATGGTGTAACAACGTTGCTCGCAGGTCTTGTGGTTGACGGTAAAACCGTTGCTCAAGCTGAAGAGATTGTGAAAGCACAACTCACCGATGCCGGTGTTTCTCTGTCTGGAACGGTAATGTCTAACGCAGAAGCCAGCGAGCTAGATAAGCTAGAGCAAAACACGGTTGCACTATTAGCTGCAATGCAGCCACAACAAATGACCCAAGGCGTAGCGCTGCTTGCTCAAAGCCTTAGCTTCCAGGGTAAATCATTGGCCTCTGATCTTCTGTCTGAAGTGGAAGTGAGTGCATTTGCTGAAGAAATTGTAGCGGTTGCTGAACAAACGGTTGGTAGTAACGATACGGGCGCCGTTCTTTATTTTGCTGAAGGAGCAGCAGACGTAGCAGAGGTTCAAGCGTCTTACCCTGGTCAAGATGCGGAGTACGGCTTCGACAAAGAGGACAAGCAAACGTCGACAGGCGCAGGCTTTAAGTTCGTTAAGTTAGATTCACAAGGTGCTGCTTTAGCTGCAGATGCGACTGAGTGGGCTTGTACTATGGACGAGCGTACTGGTCTTGTTTGGGAAAACAAAAGTGCGGATGCGAGCTCAGTTCAATTTAAAGATCGCCTATTTGCGTTTGAGTCTGAAACATTTAAGCCATTTAGCAAAGATGTAGAGCTTGCAGGTTGTAAAGACGCTGGTGATGAAGTTTGTACCACTAGCCAATATGTTCAGTACATAAACAAACAATCGTTATGTGGAATCACTGGTTGGCGCTTGCCTACTTACCGTGAGACTTATGACTTACTAGACTTTGGTGAACAAACACTGTTTGCTCCGAACGATGAATATGCAAAATACAACGTCTATGGTTTTAATGTTAAATACTTTCCACAGCAAACCATAGGTAGCCCTTATTTAGGATATGGTGCGTTTTGGCATAGCGACTTTAAGTTTACGAATGCATCATCACAACTTATTGATGGCGAGATTTATTTCCCTGCGATTGTCTCCCGGGGCAAAGATAGAGGCACTATTTCATACGTCGAGATTCGATCAAGCAACACAAGTGCGGGTGCCGATGATTCTTACCAATTCCCAATCCGTCTAGTCGCAGTTAAGGGGCAATAAGATGAAGAAATTAATAACTGTACTATCTCTTACTTTGGCTTCTCAAACTGCAATAGCTGCACAAGAGTGTTCTACTGACTTTGCTAAAACGGCACCTAACACGCGTTATACATATTCTGAGAGCGGTACCGTAACTGACCTGAAAACAGGTCTAACATGGATGCGCTGTCCAGTTGGTATGACATGGAATGTAGGAAACCAAGAATGCCAGGGGACGCGATCTACAATGTCATGGCAACTCGCTCTCTCCACAGCCAAACAAATTCGTAATAAGGACGGCAACCATCCTCTTCACAATTTTGCTGACAAAAAAAATTGGCGACTAGCAAATATCAAAGAGCTAGTATCTCTAACTGAGCGAGCTTGCCACAGCCCAGCCATAAATAGTACAGGGTTTGCTAGCGGCTATAGTCTGAAAGATGGAGATGATGTTCTAGGGCGTTATGTCTGGAGCAACACACCTAATGGCGACGGTAAGCATGTTGCAACTTTTGATACGACTAATGGTGAGGTTTTCAATAGAGATCCGTTAAACTCAAGTTTCAAAAGCTCTCTCTTGTTAGTGACAGATGAATAATAATTATTACGTTAATAAGGGTTGATAGCTTTGCCTTTATGATAGGCTCCGCCAGTGCGGAGCTTTTTCTTTTCTAACCTTTGGAACTTATCGTGTTGAGCAGAGTATTTAAACTTGGAACTGCTTAAGTTGATGTTTTTGATTTTCTGCTAAACCAGACAACTCTTGAGCGGCAGCAGCGGATTGCGTAATGCCAGTGACGTTCTGGCTCACTAGTTCATAGATGTTCGTTAAGTTGTTGTTGATATCAGCCGTGACCTGTTTCTGCTCTTCTGATGCGGTTGCAACTTGAGTGTTGATTGAGTTCAGATCGGCGATAGCATTACTGATATTAGCAAGTGATTGGCTAACTTCTTGTGTCAGAGCTTGGTTGTCTGACAACATGGCTAAGCTGGAATGCATACTTTCATTTGCGTGACCAGATTGTTGCTGTAGCTCTTCTATAATGGTTTGGATCTCTTTGGTGGACTCCTGAGTTCGCGCTGCCAGCATACGTACTTCATCGGCCACTACCGCAAAGCCTCGGCCACTTTCGCCCGCTCGTGCAGCTTCAATCGCTGCATTCAGTGCAAGTAGATTCGTTTGCTCAGAAATACCTTCAATCACTTCGATCACGCGACCAATGTGTTCTGATTGATCTTTTAGCGAAGTTACGACGGCAGCGGCTTCGTTAAGTTGTTCCGCCATCTTTTCACTTGCGCGAGTGCTTTCCCCAAACATGCTTATACTTTGTGAGGTTAACGTACGTGCTTGATTTGATGCACTATCGGCTTCTTGTGCATTGGTCGATACTTCAGCTGCGGTCGACTCTAGCTGATTGATCGCCGAGGCTACTTGCTCAACTTCTTGCTTTTCTTGATCCGAGTTGACGCTGCTTTGAGTCATAACAGTTGCTAACTCGGTTGATGCTGATGCCACATCTTCACTAATGCGAACCAATGCGCTTACAGTTTCACGCAGTTTTTCTATGGTCTGGTTTACATCTCGAGCCAGCTGAGACACTTCGTTTTTCCCGATGGCTTCGGCCTTAACTAGTAGGTTTCCCTTCGCGACTTCCTGCATCGTTACTTGAAGGTTACGAATCGGCGCAACGATGTAGCTGGCGAGTACCCAACTAATAAGTGAAGCGGCACTCAAGATCACCGCAAGCGAGACGGCGCTGTAAGTTAGCGTGGTTGAATGTTGTTCGCCATTCGTTTCGACTTCATCGGTGACGATTTGATTCAATTGTTTAGATAGTTTGTCGATGGCGTTGATCATCGCTTCGCCAGCTAATCGATACTCAGCCATTGCAGATTCGTACTTTTGATTGAAATCAGAGGTGGTGTAATCAGAAGAGTGTTTAGTGGTGAGCAGAGGTGTCATGGTAACGCGAGTGAAATCAACATAGTGATTCATGGCCTTACGCATAGCATTGACTTCATTTTGAACGCCAGGGAGATTGTCGATGGAGTTAAGAAAATCGCGGTTTTTGTTTTGTCGCTCAGAAAGCTCTTGGTTGAGAGACTGAACATCTTCGGCTCTAAATAGACTATAAATGGCTTTGATGCGCATGGCGTAAGTGTTGTCTACGATGCCGCTAAGTTCCTCTTTGTGAATGATTAGCTTATGGGTGGAAGCCGAAACCTTATTGAATGCTTGATCGAGTTTACCGATTCCGACACTTAGTCCAATGATGAGTAATATAACTGTGAATAGAACAGGCAGAAAAACCTGAAGTTTAATAGAAAGCGTACTAAGAAATTGACGCATGAGATTGACCCTCTATCGGTTTGATTATTATCTTTTTTATAAATAAGCATTTCGATTTTAATTGTTACATTCGCCAAATCAATGAGTTACTCATATCTAATTGTTATGAAATGTACCAAAATCGATGGGGTTATCATCTTGAACATGAGGCAACTTATAAAAACGTTACGTTCAAATTGAGAGAGGGATAAGTCGCGGAATTAATAGTTAGAAATGACAACGTGTCATAGAGGGTTCAACTAAGTGAAACACAACTGTCATATTCAAATTCTAAAGTGAGCACCGTTCAAGTGAAACACAACGGCAATAAAGCCACTTAAGGAAATTGTGATGAAAAAGACAGTAATCGGTGCAATCGCACTTCTAGGCGCAATGGCAGTGACTCCTGTTTCTGCTAAAGAAACTATCTCTGCAGTGGGTTCTAGCAGCGTAACTCCACTGATGGAAGTTTTCTCTGAAACGTACATGAAGAAGAACCCTAACGTATTTATCGAAGTTCAAGGTCCTGGTTCTTCAGCTGGTGTAAAAGCAGCGAAAAATGGTTCAGCAGACCTTGGTATGTCTTCTCGTAATCTAAAAGACTCTGAAAAAGAATCAACACTAATCGAAGAAGTGGTTGCTCGTGATGGTATCGCAGTGGTTGTTAACCCACAAAACAAACTGCCAGGTCTAACAGCCGAGCAAGTGACTGCAATCTACAAAGGCGAAGTATCAAACTGGAAAGAAGTCGGTGGTGCAGACAAGCCAATCGTAGCCATTACTCGTGACACGGCTTCTGGTACTCGTGGCGCATTTGAAGACATCATGTCTCTAAAAATGAAGATTTCTGGTAAGAAGGTATCAGCTATCTCTCAACGTGCTCAAGTTGCAAACGGTAACGGCGCACTGAAAACAATGGTTGCATCTAACCCATACGCAATCGGCTACATTTCTCTTGGTACTGTAGACAACACTGTTAATGCGCTAGCAATCGACGGCGTTGATGCAACGGTAGCTAACGTTAAAAACGGTTCTTACAAAGTAGCGCGTCCATTCCTTGTTCTTTACAAAGAAGGCAAGCCATCAACAGAAACGCAAAAATTCCTAGACTGGATGCTAACTGACGAAGCGCAAGCGCTAGTTGACCAAAAAGGTTACATCTCAGTTAACTAATCCCATCGGGACTCTAAAGTTTGCTCAGCCCAACGTTTCGGGCTGAGCCTTTTCTATCCATTGTGTTCAACGGCATTGCCCAGAACCGTGAGATTTTTAAATGACCATCGCAACAAATAGTGAAAAGCTTATGAATACTGACGCTAGAGCTATCAGCAAGTCAGGCCTACGCGAGAAGCGTCGTGTCGACTGGAAAGAGCGCATCTTCCACGGCTTGTTCCTAACGAGTGCCGTAATCGGCATTGTTTCATTGGCCGTTATTGCATACTTCATCGTTCGAGAGAGTATTCCGGCATTCCAAGAAGCAGGCGTATCGGGCATTGTCTTAGGACAAAACTGGTTACCACCTGCGCTTTATGGTGTCGCCACCATGATTGTGGCATCTATCGTATCGACGGCTGGTGCTGTCATTGTTGGGGTTCCAATTGGTGTTCTGACCGCCATTTTTATCGCTGAAATCGCACCAAAGCGATTAGCAGACATCATCCGTCCAGCGGTTGAGCTGCTAGCCGGTATTCCTTCAGTGGTCTACGGTTTCTTCGGTCTGGTTATTATCGTTCCATTGATTCAGAAGGTATTTGATGTACCTGCAGGTAATACTATCCTTGCCGGTATCATTGTTCTTGGTGTGATGATTCTACCAACGGTAATTACGGTATCTGAAACGTCTATCCGCGCTGTCCCTCGTACTTATAAAGAAGGTTCTTTGGCACTGGGCGCATCGAAAATCTACACCATCTTTAAGTTGCTCGTTCCAGCGGCTCGCTCAGGCATCATGACAGGTGTGATACTGGGTATCGGTCGTGCGTTGGGTGAGACCATGGCGATTATCATGGTTATGGGTAACGCGCCGGCAATGCCAGAAGGCATCCTTGATTCGGCTCGTACACTAACTGCAAACATCGCTATTGAAATGTCTTACGCAAGTGGTGTTCACGCGAACGCACTTTACGCTACAGGTGTAGTACTTCTGGTCTTCATCATGTCGTTGAACGCTGTACTACTGTACCTAAACCGAGAAAAAGCGAAGTAATCGCTCGTTAAAGGTGACTATTATGGATCGCGCAAAACTGAAAAAAGCACGCCAGTTCAAAGATAATGTCTTTAACGCATTTGTCTGGATCTCGGCAGCACTAACGGTAGGTTTTTTGTTCTGGATTATCTGGTACATCCTATCAAACGGTCTACAACACGTAGATTGGAACTTCATTACTGATAACTATACGCGCACAGGTGAAGAGCACGGTATCTTCCCAATGATTGTGGCGACCATTTACATGGTTATCGCTTCTATCGCAGTGGCAGCGCCACTCGGTATCATGACGGCAATCTACTTGACCGAATACGCGAAAGTGGGCAGTCGTTTGGTGAAAATCATCCGATTCTGTACCGAGTCATTGGCGGGTATCCCGTCGATCATTTTCGGCCTGTTTGGTATGACTTTCTTCGTGGCGATTCTTGGCCTTGGCTTCTCGATTCTATCGGGTGCATTGACGCTAAGTATCCTAATCCTGCCAGTGATCATCCGTACAACGGAAGAAGCGCTGATGGCAGTGCCACAAACTTACCGTGAAGGCTCTTATGGCCTCGGTGCTTCTAAGATTTACACTATCTGGCGTTTGATTCTTCCAAGCGCAATGCCAGGTATCTTAACCTCGGTCATTCTAAGTATTGGTCGTGTCATTGGTGAGTCTGCTCCAGTATTCCTGACAGCAGGTATGGTTGCACGTATTCCGGATTCTTTATTGGATTCAGGTCGTACGCTAACCGTTCACCTATACAAACTGACTACCGAACTGTTTACCGTTGAAGAATGGAATCAGGCTTACGGTACGGCAACAGTGCTTATCGTAGTTGTTCTCTTGATCAACATGGTAACGAAACTGATTGCTAGACGTTTTAACACCGCAACTTACTAACAACACTAATTAAGAACGCACGTTAAAAGACACGAATTCGAGAATTAAGAGATTAAGACAATGAACAAATTTGATATTGAAAACCTAGACCTATTCTACGGTGACAACCAAGCACTGAAATCGATCAACTTACCAATTCCAGTTCGCCAAGTAACTGCACTTATCGGCCCGTCAGGTTGCGGAAAATCAACGCTTCTACGCTGTTTGAACCGAATGAATGATCTAATCGAAGGCGTGAAAATTACAGGTAAATTGGCGATGGACGGCGAAGATATTTACGGCAACATTGATGTTGCTGACCTTCGCATCAAAGTCGGCATGGTATTCCAAAAGCCAAACCCATTCCCGATGAGCATTTACGAGAACGTGGCTTACGGCTTACGTGCTCAAGGTATCAAAGACAAAAAGACAATTGATGAAGTGGTAGAGCGTTCGCTGCGCGGTGCTGCACTTTGGGATGAGGTGAAAGATCGCCTTAAATCACACGCATTCGGTCTTTCTGGTGGTCAGCAGCAACGTTTATGTATTGCACGTACAATCGCGATGGAGCCTGATGTGATTCTGATGGATGAACCAACGTCGGCACTTGACCCAATTGCGACACACAAAATCGAAGAGTTGATGGAAGAGCTAAAGAAGAACTACACCATCGTTATCGTGACTCACTCAATGCAACAGGCGCGTCGTATCTCTGACCGCACTGCGTTTTTCCTAATGGGAGAACTGGTCGAGCACAACGATACGCAAGTGATCTTTAGCAACCCTCAAGACGACCGTACTCAAGGCTACGTAAATGGTGATTTCGGTTAATCCACCGTATTTACAAGCATAACTAAATAACTATAAGCGATGGTAACTTTGCCCCTCTTAATGAGGGGCCTTTTTCTTTTTAAGTCGTGGGCTTATAACGCCTACCAACACAAAAAATCTTGTAAATAAGTACAACTTTCCTCCCCAGTTTATAAAGTATGTAACTTATGTGAAACATGGCTTTAAAAGTGCTGAAGAGCTCTCGAATGTAACACTAAGTCTGATAATTTTGCGAATGACTTAACAGCTCAAATTTGAACGTATTGATTGCATATCATGGCCTAAGTAGTTTTTTATCGAGGATAAAAAAGTAGATTAGGTTGGTAGGGTGAGTTTAAGAAGTTTTACAAGAAAAGTGTCTTCAACGAGGGACCATCGGTTGCTAGCGGAGGCAATCTTTGATCATTTAGAGAGTCTGTTCTCCCCTCAAGCCCTCGCTATTTTTGAAGATCCTTCAATTAACCCTCGTCATTCGATGAGCTTCTCTCGCGGAGAGCTTTACCCAACCCAAAACTATCCTGAGACATTCTGGGAGTGGGCAAGTCAGTTTGACACCTCTGAAAGCATCATACCTCTGGCGATCAACACTTGTAACTGGAATCACACCCGAGATTTAGGTGGTGATAGTTACATCATGATGCTCGACAACACGCCTATCAAACGTACCTACCTACTGATTCAATCTGTTCATGCTCGCACGGCACATAATATCTATGAAGAAAGTTACGACGCAATGCAGCTTGCAGCGGCGCGTTGGCAATGTATTCGTGCCGAAAAAAATGCCTCGAAAGAGATCAGGCACAGAGATATTCGTGAAGCGCAATATGTTGATGAGATTAGCCAACGCGAGCGCTTTATCGAAAATATGAAGTTAGTTCAGCAAGTTGCACTCGAAATCTCTAATCCTGATTCTTTAAAGGACTTGTACTACAAAGCCGTCGAAGCGTTACGTGAACGACTTGGGTTTGATCGCTCTACACTGATGCTTCTCGATATGAAAAAGCGCAGCTTCAGTGGTACATACGGCACGGATGAGTCAGGAATTACGATTGATGAATTTCACACACAATACGATTTACATCAACTTAGCGAGGAGTATATCACCGCGTTATCTAGCCTTGAGAGCAACTTAGTGATTGTAGAAGACGCGCCAATATACACAGCAGGCAAGGTCATCGGGCAGGGCTGGAATGCGATGTTGATTTTACGCGATGGCAATGAACCGTTTGGGTGGTTCGCGCTAGATAACTTTATTCATCGTAAGCCGATAACGGCATATCAAAAACAGATGTTGGACTCGTTTGGTTCACTCTTCTCTCAAATTTACATTCGTAAGCGCCAAGAACAAAACGTACGCATGTTGCATTCAAGCATGGTTGAGTTATCACGTTGCACTACTGTCAGTGGAGTATGCAAATCGGCCGTCACTTTCGCCATTAAAAATCTTGGTATTGATCGAATGGCGGTGTTTTTAACTGATGAAAATTGCTCTTACATGCAAGGAACGTGGGGTACCGATATTCAAGGTAACGTGGTGGATGAATCTTACTTCTTTGGCGAAACCCAAGATTTCTCTCTTATAAATCTGGCTCGCTCAATGCCAAACGAAGTCGCATTTGAAGAATCAATGCCTATTTATCATGACTGTAATATTGTTGGCTTTGGTTGGGCTGCGATGACGGTATTGACTTCAAATAGCAGTGGTCCTATCGCCTTTATCGCTGTTGATAATTTGCTGACACGTGCGCCGTTAACTTCTCAGTTACGTGAAGTGATTCGTATGTTCGCGTCCAGCTTAGCTGAAGTATTGCAACGTACTCAAGCTCAAGAGGCGATTCGCGAATTAAACGAAAACTTAGAGCTGGAGGTTCAGAACCGAACAAAAGAGTTGGAGGAAGCCAATCGACAGCTTGAGGTACTTTCTAAGCTCGATCCTTTGACGCGTCTTGGTAATCGCCGCATGTTAGAACATGTGATGCAAAAATATTGTGCCCTAGAGTGTGAAGACGACATGTCGTTTGGCCTGATCCTGATTGATATTGACCATTTTGGCTTATTCAATAATCACTATGGTCATCTCGAAGGCGATATCGCATTGATGCGAATTGGCTATATCTTGGATCATCATACCAAAGGTGAAGATGAAGTTTTTTGCCGTATCGGAGGTGAGGAGTTTGCATTGCTCATGATTGGTTCTGAGCAAGAGGAGGTTCGACTGAGAGCAGAGTGCATTCGTCAGTGCATCGAGGGCGAGGGGATAAAGCATCGACATAACCCAGAAGGGGAGTTACTTACCGTTTCAGTCGGTTACTCCTGTTATAAAGCGAAAGGCAAAGACTTTAATTTCGACCATTTATATCAGTTGTCGGATAAGGCACTCTATCAAGCGAAGAATCATGGGCGAAATTGTGTAAGGCGATACGAATACGAGCCCCAAGTTTTGTTGAGTAAGTGATGTTCATAAGAGCAACTTGATAGGGAAGAAGCGGCGGTTGGTGCTCTAGATAAAACCGCTAAAGCAAAATTTGGCCGGATAAGAGAATTGGCAGCTCATGAGAGCTGCCATTGTTATTTAGTTATTTATAGCTTTTCGAGTTGGTGGTCGGTTTTCGTTACGTTTGCTTTGCCAAGGTTTTGAATTTTCGCTAGCAGCGAATCAGGGCTCCAAGGTTGTTGGTTAGCACTAAAACGCGCTTGATTCATGGCATTAAGCTCTTGCTTAATTGCTTGTACGTCACCAGGGTTTAACCTGTCTTGATGAGTGGTTAAATACTCATTTACAGAGCGTTCAATTTTCGCAGCATCGCCCTCTTCGATGACTTTTTTTAGCGCGTCGATGCAAAGTGGTTGTTCAGTATTTGAAACCGTTCCACTCGCTGTTATTGACCGCTTTTTCCATGCCCAAATTGCGATTCCCAATGTCATTATCCAAAGCCCTAAGAAAACAAAGGTTAACGTTCGCCAGAGACTGCTCACACCGCCGCTTGATTCAGGACTAGGGGCTGACACTAAAGGTGCTGAAAGAGGCGATTCCGGCAACGTGATTAGCCCAGTGTCATTTTTCTCTACGTCTAATGTTAGCTCTGGTAACGTTGTTTTCTTCGCTTCATCATTTTGACTGTCCCACCAGTTCAAGTCGTATCCTGGTAAGGTATATCTCCCGGCCTCTGTAGGAATAATGACTTGCTTCACCGTCATGGTAACGGTGCCATCTCTCGCGCTATCGAACTTAGGTTGTTCGGGATACACGCGCAGTGAACTCGGGTAACTAATATTGACTCGTGGCAGATATTCGGCTTGTGTACCGCGAGCCTTAACTTGAATGGTTCGAGTGAGTGAAGAGCCTTGTTTTACTGTGTTGATTGCGTTAGTCGACAATAGATTACCTTGATCGTCTTGCCAGCTCTGTGTCATTTCTAACGCTGAAGCAGGAAGCCATTCACCTTTAAATTCGCTCGGAATCGGTTTGACCGTGATTGGCATGCGTTCCGCTTTGGTGTTGATAGGCATTATTTTGGTTGAGCCCGTCAAGCTGTCGCCATAAATATAAGAACCGGTCAGTTTAGGACCTATCAAGGTATAAGTGCCTGGTTGATTTGCCGTTAAGCGAAACGACTGCTCTATGACCGCTACTTCTAACCCATTTAAGATCTTCTGTCTTTGTTGTAAGCCACCCAGTGCCTCAAGCTTCATGCCTTCAATCTGCGGAGGTACTATTTGCGGGTTATCTAGGCGTCGAGTGTCCGCTTTAATTAGAAGTTGTATACGTAATGTTGCAGATTGCTGAGGGTAGAGCGTACTGTTGTCGACCGTAATATTGAAGCTAAATAGATCATCAAGATTGGGGTCTGTTTGGCTCGCGTTGACACGCAGTTTGATCGGCTCCGTTCTCATACCATCAGCGGAAAAACTTGGAATAGTCAGAACACCTTCTTTCATTGGTGCAATTGAGATACTCCACTCGGTACGCACTGATTTTCTTCCGTTAATGTTATTGCTAGAGCGGCCATAACGAGGTTGACCCAAGAAGAAGTCTTTCTCTAGAACATTGAAGTCGATTGAGTCTGAGCTGAGCTCAGTATCTGAAATGATTCTGAGGTTAATCACTTCATTCTTGGCTACTTGTGTTTTATTCACACTAGCTTGAAGTGTCTGTGCTATCACCGAGAAACTGGATATTAGGCTGGCCACAAAAATAAAGACCAGTTTTACGCCTTTGTTCATCACAGGCTTACCACTCCTTTTGAGATTGTTGTGGAGGTTGTTTTTGTTGCGCTTGAAGTTGCATTTGCGCACGGATCAAAAAGCTTGGGTCGCGAGCACTTTCTACTGCTTCTAGTCGACGGAACTCAGGATCATCCTGATGCATTTTTTCGGGATGCGCTTTAGCCTGTATTGGTTCACCTTGATCCTTCACTTGCTTGTCATCTCGTTGCGGTTGATGTTGTTCCGTTTTTTGTTTTTCTTTTTTATTTTCAGAATCTTGCTGATTTTGTGACTGTTGTCCTTGCGCTTCCTTCCCTTCGTTTTGAGACTTTTGTTGCTGTTGCTGTTGCTGTTGCTGTTGCTGTTGCTGTTGCTGTTGCTGTTGCTGTTGCTGTTGCTGTTGCTGTTGCTGTTTTAGCTTTTCTTCTACAACCGATAGGTTTTTCTTCGCGGCTTCAAAGTTAGGCTTTTCCTCTAGCAGCTTTTTATACAAATCAGCCGCATCTTCTAATTGACCATTTTGAGCGAGCGAGTTGGCGAGGTTATAGCGGCCGTTAAGGGAGGCATCATGAGAAAATGCTTCGATAGCGGCTTCGTAGTCACCTTTTTGATAACTGGCGGCTCCTTTCCAGCTTGGGTTTGTAAATAGGTTTTGCGCCTGTTCATACTCACCTTGCTTGTAGAGTTCCGCTCCTTGTTGGTCGGCATTTAAGAACGGATTAGCTTCTGCATGCGGTGTCCACGTTACTGGGACTACAGTCGCAACTACCATCCAAATCAGGTCGCGTCGAAACAGTAAAGCCGCAGGAAGAAGTAACAACGGCAGTAACCAAAAGCCACTGTTGAGACGAGAGTCAGTTTTAACTTCTTCGCTTTGGGTTGCAGAAAGCTGGCTACCAATGTTATTGGTAAAGGCCGCGATGTTTTCAACATCACGGTTGGTGTGTTGAATAGGAACAAATAGGCCACCAGTCTTATTCGCTAGCGTTTGTAGATTTTTCAGATTTGTTTTCGCTACGACGGTTGTGCCTTGTGCAGTTTTTAGCAGAGATCCATCGGGCAGCGCGATAGGCGCACCGTTAGGAGTCCCGACGGCAAGAACAGAAATGCGAAACTTTGTACCTTGGACTAAATCTAACGCGCGAGACAGCTCTGACGTATCAAGATCATCCGCTAACACGATGATATCGCCTTGTTGCGTGCCTGCTTGAGAAAACTGGTTGATCGCAAGTTCAATCGCGGCAGGCAGGTTTGCTCCTTGAAAAGGCATCAGCTCTGGTGACAAATTTTCGATAATGCCAGCAAGCGTGCTGGAATCAGTTGTCAGTGGACTTAAGTTATAGGCATCGCCAGCGTAAGCAATAAGTCCAGTGGCTCCCTCTTTCCATTTAGGCAGCAAATCGAGCGCCTTATAACGTGTTTGTGCTAGCCGATTGGGTTTGATGTCTGTAGCAAACATAGAGCGAGACATATCAAGCACCAAGATACGGTTTTGGTTTAACTCAAAGCTTGGTCGAGCATTGGACTGCCAGCTTGGCCCCGCTAATGAAATGCAAGTTATTGCCCAAGCTAAACCCCATAGAGTGAAGTAATGCTTAGACTGCGTGTTTTGTCCGAGCATCCGCGATAGGTGAGGGGCAATCAGTGTGGACTTTTGGGCTCTAAATTTGTGATTAAGCAAGAGTGCAATAGGGATCACGATGAGCCCCAAAAGCCAATAAGGATTGAGGAAAATAAACTCAGCCATGTTTTCTCCTTAATAGGAATAACAATACCGACAATACAAATGCAGCGCTTAATGGATATGGAAACCATTCAGACTGAGGGCGCCAAGTTTGTGTGTCGCTAGATACGGGTTCTAGCTGGTTGATGGTGTCATAAATCTTTTCGAGCTCTTCTGTATCTCGCGCTCGAAAATATTGTCCACCTGTCACCTCTGCCACTTTAGTCAGTGTTTGTTCATCTAAGTCGGCTGTGGTGTTGACTTTGCGAGTCATGAAAAACTCTTTTACCATCATTTCACCAGCGCCCACGCCCACGGTGTAAACAGTGGCGTTGTATTTTTTCGCAATTTCCGCTGCTTCTAGCGGCTCGAGCACCCCTGCAGTATTGCTGCCGTCACTGAGCAAAATCATGACTCGTTGGGGAGCATCACTGTCTACAAAGGTTTTTGTGCCTAACCCAATACCATCACCAATGGCGGTTCGTTGACCAACCAAGCCGATGACGGTTTGATTAATCTGTTGCATGACGCTTTTGCGGTCTGCAGTGAGTGGTGTTTGCAAATAAGCATGGTCGCCAAACAAAACAACTCCGAGACGGTCACCTTTTCTCTTTGCTACGAAATCAGACAGAACTTTTTTGACTGCTGTGAGGCGATCGATATATTCGCCGTTGAGTTCCATGTCTTCCTGCTGCATCGAACCGGACAGATCGACGACTAACATCAAGTCCCGATATTTGGGTTGGAATTCAACGGGATCGCCAAACCAAACTGGACGCGCACACGCGACGACAAGAAGGCCCCAGATCGCGATTGAAAGTGCTTTTTGCAGCGCTTGCTTAGGCTTGCTGCGATTCTCATTGGTTGGTAAGTACGCCAATTTGATCTCGGCTTGTTGAGATTCTTGTGGCAGGAACTTGTATACCAGCCATGGGATGGGCAACAAAAACAGTGCCCACCACCAGACAAATTCAATGTTTAGCCATTGGGCAAGATCGGTTATGAGTGTTTGCTCAGTCACGGTTATTTGCCTTTTTCTTTGGTGGCAAAGCGTAGGTTATCCAAAAGACACAATCGTCTACCAAGCTTTGATGCTGCCCTTGGGAAGAATTCTGATACAACGCTTCTTGCCACTGATGTTGTTTGTCTACGAATCGACTTTCTTTGGTATGGCTATCGAGAAATTTATACCAAGCGATTCCGGTTAATGGTGCGATCTCTTCACGCGGAAAGTAACTCAATGCTGCCTGGCGCAATATTTCCAGAGCAGAAGAGGGGGTATGAGGCGCGGTAGGTTGAGTTAAAAGTGTTAATGCTGTCTTTTTTGCGCGTAAGTGTTTTTTACGCCATCTCACATAAAGACAAATGCCGAAAACGAAGAGCAAGGTGGCTGCAAGCACCACCCACCATCCCCAAGCGAGCGGAAACCAATCCGGAGCGTTTGGCAAAATCAAAGGTTCAAGGTCTAGGCTTTGGTTGTTTGTTGTCATTATTATTACTGCTTAATAAATACTGCTTGTCAGTTTGTTAGCTTAATTGTGAAATTAAGGGCCAGCCACTTGATAGCGTGTTAAATGGAATTGCTATCGAATGGCACTGCTGCTTAATGGTTTCTTGATGTTGGGTAAAGTGGCTTTCGAGTTCTCTTCGTTGTCCTTTAGAGCCAAAGTTAAACCATTGACTATGCAGCCCATCCGAAGCTTTCACTTGACCTCTAAAGTCTGTTTCGCCTCTTTCTAACGGATCATAAAACTGAACGGCCCTTACGCTATTGTGTTGTTTGAGTCGACGTAGTTGTGCCAGTTCCGTTGGTGTTACGTGGGCAAAGTCACTGAGCATAATCAATTCGCTGCCTTTTGGGGTGAGCGTATGAAGTGTCTCCAATACTTGTGTATAAGGCAGTGTACGAGTGTCGTTGCTTGCAGTACGAGTTACTTGCGCATTATGTATGTCGACTATGGCGTTAAGAATCCGCAGCCCTTGTCTTTGTAAAGAAGAGGGGCGAAATTCAAGACATTGATGTCCGTCATCAATCACTGCGCCGATGCGATCTTTTTTAGCTAGAGTTAGCCAAATTAGAACACTGGCAAAGTGGGCCAATTGAACGGATTTGAGTACATACTTAGATCCAAAATGTAGACTAGAACTTAGATCAAGATAAAGAATGACCGCTTGCTCTTTATCTTCTGCAAACAATTTTGTATGTGCTTTACCGGTCCTAGCGGTGACTCGCCAATCAATGCTGCGAATATCGTCGCCAGGTTGATATTGGCGCACCTCCATAAAATCCATACCTCGCCCTTTTTGGCGACTGGTATGGTTACCACTCATCTGCGACCAGAGACTCTGTGCTGGTGGTAACCAAAGTACAGATTGAGTGCGATATTGGAGCAGCTCTTCAAGGGTTAATGTCACCCCATTCGCATGAGGTGGTAATGAATGTGTAGCGGACATATCACTCACCTGTTTATGCACTGCCAACAAGGTTTAGCAGTTTATCGATGACCTGGTTTGCCGTAATGCCTTCCGCTTGAGCGTGGTAACTCAACAATAAACGGTGGCGCAGTACCGGATAAGCCATGGTTTGAACATCTTCCGGAGAGACAAAATCACGACCAGCAAGCCAAGCGTGCGCACGTGCACAGCGATCAAGAGCGATGGTGGCACGCGGACTCACACCCATTGACAACCACTTGTCCAACTCAGTGTCATATTCGTTGGCTTGACGTGTCGCCATAACTAAACGGACGATGTACTGCTCTATCGTTTCTGCCATATGAATATCCAACACCTCTTTACGTGCAGTGAATATATCTTGTTGGCTTAACATTGGGCGTTCAACCTTTACTTCGCCCTTTGCTTCTCCGCGGTTAATACGCAAGATAGATAGCTCATGCTCTGCATCTGGGTATTCCACTTCTAAATGCAATAAAAAGCGGTCTAGCTGCGCTTCAGGAAGGGGGTAGGTCCCTTCTTGCTCTATCGGGTTTTGAGTTGCCATAACCAAAAACAACTCTGGCAGCGGGTAGGTATGACGACCTGCTGTGACTTGTTTCTCTGCCATTGCTTCAAGCATTGCCGCTTGTACTTTGGCTGGTGCACGGTTTATCTCATCCGCAAGAATAAGCGAGTTGAAGATAGGACCTGACTGGAAAGTGAACTCTCCGGTTTCGGGACGGAATATATCGGTGCCGGTTAAATCGGCTGGCAGCAAGTCAGGGGTGAACTGAATTCGGTGGAAGTCACCTTCAACACAGTCTGAGAGTGATTTTACTGCACGAGTTTTTGCTAACCCAGGAGGGCCTTCAACTAAAATATGCCCATCCGCAAGAAGCGCAACAAGCAGTTGCTTTACCAGATCTTGCTGTCCGATGATCTGCGACTCTAAGTATTGCTGAAGAGTTTCGAAGTTAGATTTATGCATGCTTTGGACTCTCGGTATCCATGTGATTTTCGTGTTGAGTATTGGTCATTTTCCATGTGAAAAAAGTTCCAACGCTCTATTGCAATTTATCTTTTCAATATTGGGACGCTACAGAGAATTGCAAGTACGTGCTATCTCTGAAAGTGCTTATTTGACAGTGTGTTACATTTATTTTTCATAATATAATGAGAAATGCCTCTAGTTTTGTACATATGAGCCGATAAAGATTCCGTGGTGTGCGTGTCATGAGATATGCACCTGATTCCCCTTGTGGGGCCAATAACAAGTGATTCTTTTAAAAGGTCCGAATATGTTGAAACTTCATTCCTTGAGCATCAAACAGAAGGTTGTACTTGGCATTACGTTTGCTGTTCTAGCATCAACAATCATTGTTGGTGTTATGGCTCAGCGTCATGCGAGAGATGTATTGAGCCATCGTCTTATTGACATCGAGCTACCTGCGATGTTGCAGCAAATCAATACCGAAATTGACCGCGAAGTTGTCGAAATGCAACAAGCGGCAAAACAGCTGGCTACAAACGAATTTATTGTTGAAGCCCTATCTAATACAGACCGTGATCCGTCAGTAGAAGTTCAGTTGGTTCAGCAGCTCAATAACGTTAAATCACAGTATGGTCTTAATGATGCGTCGGTAGCGAATCGTCAAACGGCATATTACTGGAATCAAAACGGATTCTTACGTCAACTTAACCGAACGCAAGATGCTTGGTTCTTTGGATTTACGTCGTCTGGTCAAGAAACGTCCGTGAGTGTGTTCCAAGAGGCAAATGGCGAAGTGAAAATGTTTGCCAATTTCCAAGATCTTAATGGTACATCAATGTCAGGTCTCTCTAAATCTATGGGAGACATGGTTGCTTTGCTCAATGGGTTTAAAATTGAAGATACGGGTTACGTGTTCCTCACTAATGAACAAGGCCAGATTCAAATACACCGCCAACAAGGTAAGAACCAAACTTCTATCACTAAACTATTTGGTAGTGACGCAAGTGCGCTGTTGAACAAAAATAGCTTCAACCTAATTAATGTGGAGTTTGAAGGGCAGGATACTTTTGTTTCTAGTTTGTATGTTCCTTCAATGAACTGGTTTGTTATTGGCGTGGTTCCCGTTGATGAAGTATTCGCAGACCTGAATGCGACAGCTAAAAAAATGCTGTTTACGACCATCATTGTTGCCGTTGTATTCATTCTCATGGGCGTATGGTTGGCAAACAGCATTACGAAACCAATCCGACTGATTGCCGATCGTTTTACCGACCTTGGGCAAGGTGAAGGCGATTTGGCGCAGCGTATTGAAATTAAGGGTAATGATGAAATTGCTCAGCTTTCAAAAGGCTTTAATGGATTTATTGAGAAGATTCATGCCACGATGAAAGAGGTTGCTTTAACCAGTGGCTCATTAAGTCAAGCGGCAGAAAGTGTGTCAACGAAAGCAACATCCACACACGACAACAGCCAAGAGCAGCGTGATCAAACCATTCAAGTAGTTGCAGCTATCAACCAAATGGGTGCGACCATCAGTGAAATTGCATCGAACGCTGCTACCGCTGCTGATACGGCAAATCAGGCTTCAGATAACACTCAAACTGGTCGAGAAGTTGTGATGAAAGCAAAAGAGGTGATCAGCCGCCTAGCCGATGATGTTGAAACAACCAATATTGTTGTTACGCAGTTGGCATCGACAACCAAAGATATTGGCTCGATTCTGGGTGTAATTCGTGACATCTCTGAGCAAACGAATTTACTTGCGCTAAACGCTGCAATTGAGGCTGCTCGTGCTGGTGAGCAGGGACGTGGTTTTGCGGTTGTTGCTGATGAGGTAAGAAACCTAGCTTCACGCACGGCTGATTCTACAGAAGAGATTCAGCGCATGATCAATCAGCTTCAAAGTGACGCACAAGACGCGGTAAGTGCTATGGAAGCGGGCAAAGCGGTCACCATTGAAGGGGTTACTTCTACCGATGAAGCAGTCGAGGTATTAATCAGTATTTCTGAACGAATCACCGACATCTCTGATCGTAATACACAAGTTGCAACGGCGACGGAAGAGCAATCCACGGTGGTGCATACCATTAATCAAAATATCGAAGAAATCAACGCGATAAATGAAATGACAACCGCGACAGCAGAAGAGTTGGCGGATGCAAGTCGCGATCTTCAAGCGCTCTCTTCTCGTTTAGACAAGATGGTTGGTAGCTTCAAGTTATAGAGTTGGATAGAATAGGCGAAGTTTAAAAGTTCAATCATTAATTTTAGGTAAGTACTATGAATGACTTCGAAAAAGAACTAGAGCAAATTTCTCAAGAAACCGCTCAGGAGCCAGAAGTAAAACTGCCGTCGCTAGAAGAGCAAAAAGCGATCGTCGCTGAGCTGAAAAAGCTGGAAGCGGAAGGTAAGCTGACGCCAGAAGTGTTAGAACAACACTTTGGTAAGTTTAACCAAAAAAACGCAGTTCCAATCCACTAAGTTAGGTGGTGTTTTACCTCTAACGTGCGTGATTAAATCACCTGCTCAAACACAAAAAGGGAGTTTATACTCCCTTTTTTAATGTCTGAAAAATGCTAATACCTCTCACATACTTGCCACTTAAAAATTATTGACATTTCAATGAGTTATTAATTAGTACTAGTGATTTTCATACTTGACAATACTACCGCTCTATCTAAATCTATTGCGTATTTCAATAAAAACGACCAAGGGAATGCGATCAGGATGGAGCAGCAAAAAAAAAGAAACGTTATTTTAATCACGGAGGGAAGTCTACAGTCATCTCTGTTGAAAGATGTATTGGAGACCAAACTCGGTATTAGTGTTGCTCTAATCACGCCAGATAATCTGATTCACAGAGTGTTACATGAATCTCTTTCATCAGCCATTATTGTTGATTGCAGCGTGATCACGGATGAAATTTTTCGCCGTTATGCGGAGTTTAAAGCGGCCAAGCAGAAAGACACGCTTGAAATCTTAATTAATTGTGAGCAATCCATATCGACAGAAGATCTCTTTGCTTGGCGTACTTTGGCCGGTATTTTCTATACCTCTGATGATATAAAAACGTTGCAAGTTGGTATTGGTAAGGTGCTTCAAGGAGATATGTGGTTCAGTCGTAAGTTTTCTCAGCAGTACATTACTTACCTTCGTCGACATTGCAAACCTATAAATAAGAATGTTTCCGCTATTCTGACCAAACGAGAGCAACAAATAATTACCTTTCTTTCCATGGGGGCGTCCAATCAACAAATCGCTGAACAATTATTTGTCAGCGAGAATACGGTAAAAACGCATTTACATAATATTTTCAAGAAGATTGATGTGAAAAATAGAGTTCAAGCACTTATTTGGGCAAAGGAAAATATTTCAGACAACTCGTTACCGGTGTAATGCTATTGCAATATTAGGTTGCCTAATTTAGTAAACTCTTAATAATTTCTGTGACCTGAATGTGTTAAAAGTGTTTCTTTTATGAGAAACACTTTTTTTGGTTCTCTTTTTAATAACTTTAGAATTTAAAAAAGTAGCAAATAACTTTACTCTGTGAACTAGCACTTACATATCAAACTAAGTGCTGACGATTAACTACTAATTTAAGAATGTTAAGTCACTGAAAGTATGAGAAACATTATGGAACAGTATATGGAAAAGCCTGAAATCCTAATGCTCACTCAACAAAGTTTACAGAGTGAAAACTTTAAGGAAATGCTTTCTAAAAATACAGAAACTAAAATAACGATCATTGATACTAAAAACCCTAGTTATCATGAACTCATTCCGGAACGCTACTTTTTGCTTGTTGATTTTTCAGTTGAGATTCCTTCCGAAACTTTAGTTTATTTAAAAGATAGTAATAAAGTGCTAGGAACCATAATGCTTAATCTAGGTTATGACTTAGACACAGAAGAACTCGCTTCTTGGCCTCATGTAAAAGGTATATTTGGTCCAGGAGATTCAATGGACAAGGTTTGTCAGGGATTAAAAGCAATAATAAAAGGGGATAATTGGCTGTCTCGAAGATTACTTGATCAGCTAGTAAATTATTATCGAGGCAGAGAAGTAAATAGCATTATCGAACCTGCTATTGAGGTTGAGCTTACTCGGCGTGAAGTTCAGGTTTTAAAAATGTTGAAAGAAGGTGGTTCAAATATGGAAATCGCTGATTCTTTATTTATCAGCGAGCATACTATTAAATCACATCTATACAATATTTTTAGAAAGTTAGAAGTAAAGAACCGTACGCAAGCTACAAGTTGGGCTAAGAGAAACCTGTAGTACTAGTATTAACTTGCTGTAATAAAAAGAAAATACTCTATAAAGTACTAAATTTTATATTTATTATTAAAATGTCAGTCTGAAATATCATCCCATATTCAAACTTATTCCTATTCATTTGACTATTAGACTTCTCATGTCGTGACGAATCTAGTCAGACGTGGAACAGAAGGTCTATTCAATTAATAAGCCAAGAGGGAATAAAAATGAGCGCAAGTGACAATGACACGTATTTAGGCGATGCAGGTGTAAATAACCAATTTGCTGATTTCGATGGCGGCGATGATTTGTTTATCGGTTTTGGTGGTAATGACTCGTTTGTTGGCGGTGGCGGTAATGATTATGTGATCGGCGGCGACGGTGATGATCGCCTAATTGGTGGTGCTGGAGATGATTTGTTAAAAGGTGGGATTGGTGATGATCTATTAAAAGGAGGTTTTGGAAACGATAAGCTTTTAGGTTTGTTGGGTGATAACAAGCTATTAGGAAACACTGGTGATGATATTCTTGTTGTAGGGGCTGGAGATAACATATTGGTAGGTGGGAGTGACAGTGACAAGTTTGTGTTCACGGATAAGTTTGGTGGCCATGGCGAAGCAAAGGTTATGGATTTCACCATTGGTGAAGATTCTTTGCACATTGTTAGCGACTCGGTTACAGCCTTCGGTGATTTAAGCTTTAGCTACGATGCAGTTGGGAATGCAGTGTTTACCGATGGGGCTGATCTAACAGTGAAACTTATTGGCGTGACTGAAACTGACATCAACACCTATGGTGCAGATCTGTTCGTAATCTAAACGACTGAAAATAACTCTGGATGGGAATTAGTTTGCGTGGCTCTGCCATGCTAAAGCGAACTAACCGGACACTCTAGAGCGATTTGAGGTTACCTTAAGCTAGGCGCTAGTATTTCTGGCGCCTACAATTTTCACGTTAAACGGAAGTAGTCGTGCAAAAAACGGTTTTCAAAGAAGTGAAACAAAAACTATGCACGCTTGCGGGCTTGCTGATCGTTTTTAGCCTTTTTATCAACTTATTGGTTCTCTCTATTCCGCTGTACATGCTTCAAGTGTACAACCGAGTGATATCCTCCTACTCAACCGATACTTTATTCTTGCTCACTGTCATCGTAATTGTCGCGCTGTTAACCATGTCTATCATCGACATTGCACGAGCACAAATGAGTAAATCTTTTGGTTATTGGATGGACACAAAACTCTCCGCTTTCATGCTCAAGCGCACGATTCAATATCAATCACATACTGGGAAGAGTTATACCTCGCAAACTCTGAGAGACATTCAGAACATCAAAAGCTTTTTGAGCAGTCAAGCACCTTATCCACTGTTGGATGCGCCCTGGACACCGCTGTTTATTTTATTTGTGTATTTATTGCACCCGATACTAGGTCACATCGCGTTACTTGGATCTATCGTATTGTTTAGCCTAGGTCTACTTAATGAGCTAATGACGCGTAAAACAATGCAAGAGAGCGAAGTCAGAGCGATTTCTCATATCAACAAAGCAGAATTAGCCACGCAAAACTCCAATTCAATTCTCGCAATGGGGATGATGAATGCATTTTTAGAGAAGTGGCAGTCGCGCGTGAGTGAAGTGAATGTGCTTGAAGAGCGAGTTGCAGGTAAGTTCATCTACATGGCTAACTTTTCTAAGTTTGTGCGTGGATCACTACAGATATTTTTACTGGGAGGTGGTGCATGGTTAGTTATCCAACATGAGATAACGGCAGGGGCGATGATCGCGAGCTCCATATTAATGAGTCGGGCATTATCGCCGATGGAGCAGGCGATAGGCACGTGGCGAAGTGCGATGTCTGCTAAAGGCGCCTATAAAAGGTTGAAAGAAATCGATGCGATCGTGCGCCAAGATGAATCAGATATGCCACTGCCTAAACCAAAAGGACACTATGAGCTTACCGGACTGGCCTATCGCCATCCTGGAGCAACCGAACCAGTGCTCTCATCGATCAACTTATCGATTCCTCCGGGTGTTGCTGTTGGGGTGATTGGCCCTTCTGGTACGGGTAAATCGACGTTTGCTCGGCTGTTATTAGGTACGGTTAAGCCATTAGCGGGTAAAGTGACTCTTGATGGAATGGAAGTCTCCGTATGGGCATCTGAAGATCGCGGCGTGCATTTTGGGTATCTCGCTCAAGAGGTGGAGTTATTTCCTGGCACAATTCGAGAGAACATCGCGCGCTTTAAAGAAGAAGACCCCGCTAAAGTCATCAAGGCGGCTCAACTAGCAGGATGTCATGAATTAATACTCAAGAAAAACAAAGGCTATGATTGCATTATTGGTGAAAATGGCCGTGGTTTATCTGGGGGGGAAAGGCAGAGAATCGCTCTTGCAAGAGCCGTTTATGGCGATCCTTCTATTGTGATTTTCGATGAAGCGAATGCCAACCTCGATGGTGAGGGAGAGGCTGCGTATCAACGTTTGATTGCCCATTTAAAAGCACAGAGTACAACGATTATCGTCATTGCCCACAATCCGAGTACGTTACGACAAATGGATAGGCTGTTGTATTTGGCTGACGGCCGAGTCAAGTTATACGGCGCTAAAGATGAAGTATTAAAACGTTTGATGGGCGAAGAAAGAACAGATATCCCAAGGGTAAGAAATGAGCAATCAACTGCCAACCGTTAATCAGAGTTCTACCGAGATCGTATATCGTTTTAGCCCCAAAGCGAGACTAAGCTTTCGAAAACCAATTTTACTCGGTGTGGTGACCTTAAGTGTTTTTCTTGGAGGTCTTGGCTACTGGGCTGCAACAGCCAAATTAGAAAGTGCAGCGATTGCTTATGGTGATTTGTCAGTTCTCACTAAGCGACAAGAAATTCAGCATTTAGAAGGCGGTATTATTGAAAAGCTATATGTACAGGAAGGGGATTTAGTCGAAAAAGGTCAGTTATTAATTCAACTTTCTAAGCGTCAAGCTATGGCTAAGTTGGACTCGTTAAGTGGTCGTTTTATCCATACTCTAGCAAAGGAAAACCGTTTAAGTGCGGAGCTTGATGAGCTTCCAACGATTGTATGGTCTGATGATCTTGAAAGCATTCCCCGTGTCGATATCGTACAAGAAGCACAACTGGTTCAAAACAAGATCTTTGAAGCGAGAAAGCGATTCTTTGATAGTAAACTGAGTATCATTGAGCAGAGTATTTCTGGAGCAAATTTAGAGCTTGAAAACCTTCAGCAAACCAAAGTGATTGAGACGGAACGGCTCAACTTTATTGCTGAAGAAATAGACAGCAACCAAGCCTTGGTGCAAAAAGGTTTCTCGGGAAAATCTACCTTACTTCAACTCAAGCGCCTAGCAGCGGAGGTGAGAAGTACCTTAAGCCAGTTAGACAGGCAATCGCTCACCGTTAGAAAAAGGTTAGATGAGAACCTAGCGCAAATTGAAGAGTTGAAGCTTGAAAGGCTGAATGAGATTGTAGAGGAACTACGAAACACCAAAACGGAAATTGTCGCAATTCGGGAAGAATATCGCTCCGCTCAAGATATTGTCGCAAGAACAACGATCAACGCACCTATTTCTGGTCGCGTAGTCAACATGCAAGTGTTTACCGAAAAAGGTGTGATTGGCTCGGGTGAAACGTTACTAGAACTGGTCCCGCAAGACGATAAGTTGTTAGTCGAGGCTCGTGTTAATCCTCAGGATATTGATTTAGTGAGTCCAGGCCAGCAAGCGCATGTTCGTCTGACCGCTCTGAATGCACGGACGTTGGCACCTTTAGACGGTACAGTGCTGACGATTTCTGCCGATAAGCTCTCGCAAGAAAACCAAGAAGATTTTTATCTCGCTAGAATTGCAATTTCACCGGAAGATGTGACAAAACATCGTTTAACCTCAGGCATGAATGCCGAAGTGCTGATTTTATCTGAGCCACGAACGCCATTGAGCTACCTAATAAAGCCAATTACAGAAAGCATGAATCGCGCCTTCAGAGAGGAGTAATTTCTAAGTGCTTTTTGAAGAGTATTGTCAAAGAGTATCAAATCCAATTACATATCATCATTAAATAAACAGTTTAAAGTCTAGGTTTTTTTCTTAAAGTCGTATGTTTGTAATTTTTAGTTTTTCTGATCTAGTGAAGAATATCAATATTTTACTAGCTAATTATTTTTAGGTTAACTGTGGTAGAAATGTCATATAGTACTCTATTCATTTTCATAGTTTGTATCTTAGAGCATTTTTGAAAACTTAGTGATAATTTATTTTTATATCCATAATTTTTTAGTATTAGTAACTTGGATGAATTATTTGATACTTTTTAAAAATAAACAATATGGAGTATTAAGTATTTCAGATAAAGTACATTAAACCTTGCTGTAAAATAAAAATGTATTATCATATCAGTAAATTTAAAATTTTTCTTTTTTACAATCTTATTTTATTGTTGGTAATGTGTTTTATTAAATAAATACGACGTTATATCGTCATTAATTATCATATAAAATCTTATAATATTGTATAGGGAAATTTAAAATATAAATACAGGAATTATCGTTCTTACAACTCAAAAAAATTAAAAAGCTTTAAATAGATTGCGTTGTTAATTTATATAGTTCACCCGGTGTAGTCAGCGACACGTAATTACGATTAGATATTAATTATTGAAGAAATAGGCTGAGAACTTACTGTCATGTTACAGGTGTACTGTAGTTCAAAGTATTGTCGCAAGGGAGATAGAAAAGTGTGGTATGGTAAATAGCGAAGATATTGTAATTTTTCTGAAAGTTAAAAAAGGAAACGAACTTTGGGATAAAAATTTAACTTGGCTTTGGTCGGTGGGATTTATCACCTGTTAGAACAACATAAAGCTCGAGTCTATACCCAATCGAAAGGTTATGTAGGTTGTGAAAGGTCACGGTAGGAATAATAGCTTAAATTACTTATCCGAATCCCATCTGAGGTTTCTATTAAAATCTTTTCGAATGATAGATTTAATGAATATATGGTGGTTTTATTCATGTGTACGATTCAAACAAATTATCATGTGCATTTTTTTACTTACCACTTTGTAGCCATACATTTATTTTTTTGTAAGACAAATCTGATAACTATTCTTTATATAACAATATATTTTATTTATTGTTACTATTTGCAATTGATTATTATATTTTAAATATAAATTACTTTGTGCCATTAGGCTGATAATAATGTTGTGTATTTATCATGAAAAACAGGGATTAATTTTGGTTTTTATTTTTATTATTTTAAATTCAACAGTGTTATTACGCTAAATATTATATTTTTATGGATTATACTTTCTTAAAAATGACTAATAAAAATTTATACAAGTTGGAAAGCATTACATCAATGTTTAAGATTAGTGTTATCTTGTTATTGATTGCTTTTTTTTACTCTGAAAATGCATTAGCTGCAGGCGAAATAGAAATATCCTTTAATCCAACATTCGGTCTGCCCTACGAAAATGGACAGGTCATTACATACTCGATTGAAGTTCGAAATACGACGATCAGCACGATCAGTGATGTCTCCGTAACGAATGCCATTTGGGATGTGATGTCTGGTTCGAATAGGGCGTTCAGTAGTGTCAAGATCACTGATACTCATACGCTAGGTACGAATGCAGGTACTTACTCCTCTAGCAATAGCAACCTGAATGTGACCGGCGCAAACTTATTACCGCTAGGGCGTATTACTTATCAAATTGAAGCGACGGTTGCTGATGATGCTGCTGAAGATATTGTTCTTGGCAACACCGAAGTAAAAGGAACGGTTTCCGGCACAGAGACGACTTTTACTAACCCAGATACAATTACTTTCCCTCCGGCTGAATACGATTATCTTCTCGAAGAATACGTTAGCCCGACCGAATACGATGTTGGCGGCACACTGACTTATTCTTTAACGGCAACCAATAATGGTGCTTATGCGGTTAAAGGATTAGATATTGAGCAAGAGTTTGCGTCTTTAACAGGACAAAAGTTAGATGGCACAACAGGGAATGCATTTAGCAGCGTGACCATTAGTGCCGTGGCTTCATCGGGGAGCGATGCGGGTACCTTTGCAACAACAGGAGATTTGTCAGTCACCGATGCGGAGATCTCTGTTGGTGGTTACATTACTTACACCATCAAAGCGACGGTTGCTGCGGACTTAGTTTCCGATATTGATACCCAAGCAAGCTCCACGACTCGTGCTGGTACGGTCGACGGCAACCCGCTATCAACGCCTCCATCTGAGCCTGAAATTGTACTGGAACACACGCTCAATTCAACATCGCCATACCTGATTAACGGTGAGGTGGATTTTGAGTTGAAGGTGAGTAACAACGGTGGTGCGATTGCTCATAATTATCATGTAAAACAAAATATTAGCGACCTAATTAGCCGCAATGGTTTAGCTAACAATTTATCCCCTTCTTACAACAACACCGATGTGGATGGTAACCCCTTCACGACCTGGGATATCACGGTTTCAAGCATTGGCAGTAACTCACTTTCTGACTACCAAGGCAGCGCACAAACGGATGTCGATTTTGACGATACCGTTTCTATCTATCCGGGCGAGTCGATCACCTACCAAATTAAAGCAACCCTTACCCCAATCACGATTGGTACCTTGCAAGGCTTTACTGCTTCTGTAACGGATGACTCAGGCTCGTTGGTCAAAAGCTCCAGTATTTCGGATACGGTTGATGCTGAAAAAGTGTTGAGTGTGACGGATTCTGATATCTCTATTTCGAAGACCACTTCTGCATCCGAATATGTACCAGGTGGTGAAATTGAGTACGAAATTACCGTTACAAATGGCTCATCAAAATATTTTGCCAACAACCTGTTAGTCCAAGATAACCTAACTTGTGTTAAGACTGAGCAAGCGGGTGGCGCAGGGGATGGCCAAGCTTTTGAACAGTGGAAAGTTGAGGTTATTTCGGGTGAGGACTCGATTGGCTCGGACCCAGGCACCTTTAGCTACGGCACTTGGACGTCGAATCCACTTTCGCTAACCCCAGATATCGCTCCAGGTAAAACCATCAAGTACAAGCTGACTGCGAAAACCAATGATACCAGCACTGGTCTTATTCTTGATGACGATCCAAGTTGTTCTAACGATAACGTCACTGAAGAAGGCTCGGGTGTTCAAACACCAGATGACAACTTGCGCGCAAGTAAAGATGTAGATAGTCGCTTTTACTCTTCAGGCCAGACTCTTACTTACACCATTACCGTGACGAACGATGGTGATGGTTTTGCAAACCAAGTTCAGGTGCTAGATGACCTGAACTCAGTGAAAACAACCGATATCAACGGCAAAGAAATCAATGCTTATTCGGATTGGACGATCACCGCTGAAGCATTTAAAGACGATGGCACACCAGCAACTGCTTCAAATACGGGGATGACCGGAGAAGTTAAACACCCTGACAATTTAAATGTCATCGCAACGCTTCAACCTCACTCCTATATCGAATACACCATCGTTGCTGACACTAACCCAATTGCAAATGGTCATATCTCAAACGAAGTCACGGTGGATGGCTCTGTTTATGCAGACCGAGGTTCTGATCCTCGTGATTTTGCGATTGAGCTAAACAAACGCGTTAAGACCAATACTGACTCAGGTTTTCATGGTGAGCAGACGGCTTATTCTAAGCTGGATACTGAGGTCACTTACCAAATCAGCCTGAAGAACGATAAAGAAAACGGTTATGCGACAAATGTGGCGGTAAAAGACGCCTTATCTTCGATCACCGCGAAGATATTGGAACCAGACACGACGTCAAAACAAGTCTTCAAGTCGTGGACGATCAGTGCTGAGATCATCTCGGATGATCCTCAACTTGATGGCAACCCTGCTTATACAGATGTCGGTACTTTTAGCGATAACACAGATCTAGACACCACAGCGCATATCCCGCCAAACGTTGAAGTGCTTTACACCATCGTGGCACAAATCGATCGCTCAAATGAAAACGAGATCATTTACTCTCGATTTGATAACACGGCAGAAATTAAAACGCCTGATTCAAGCATTCAAAATTCAGCTTCGGACACGGTAGTAGTTTATCCTCACGATCCGAAAGTTATTGTTGCCAAAACAACGCCAAACGATGATTTCAAGCCCGGCGATAAGGTGACGTTTAAAGTCACAATCGTCAATACTGGTCCAGGCTATGCCAACGAAGTGCATGTTACGGATGATATCCTCGGCCTAAATGCGTTCTCAGATTGGACAATTACAGCGTCGACAGACTCCAATAACTCACCCTTTAAAACAGGCAGTTATGAAGGTGAGAAGTCAGGTTTTCCAGATGGCGGCAACATCAATAGCTACATCGATATTGACCCTAAGATCAATGGCTCAGAAGGTTATGTCGTCTATACCATTAAAGCTACAGTTAAAAATGACTATGTAGAAGATGAGATCTCTAATACCGCAGAGATCTATGACCCATCGACGAACTTAAACCAATCCTCTTCTGCCGAAATTGGTGGTACATCGGGGGATTCTCTTAACGTTTCTATTCTGAAAACAGCGGACAAAGTACGTTTTGTCCCTGGCGATGACGTCACTTATGAGGTTCGTGTTTTGAACAACGGCGCGAATGTTGAAAATGGTCTTAAGGTCGTTGATTTACTGACAGACATTCGCTCTGTGTTGGCAAATGACAAAGACAATCAATATGAAAACTACCCAGATCAATCTCCATTCGAATACTGGCAGTTTGATTTCGATGACGGTGGCGGTTTTCAATCTCAAACTACAGAAGATTTTATTTACCCACCGGGTGATGCATCGAACACGATGACACTTGCTGCGGGCGAATTGCGTACTTTCCGAATTAAAGCTCGTGTTAAAGACAATGTCATTGGTTCTCAGGATTCAATGGGTAACTTAAATGACAAAATTGAGAATGATGCCTACGTATACCGTGACTTTGGCCAAGTGACTGAAGAATCACACGTTTCTCATCACGAGATGGAGCGCGCATACAACGGTGGTGATGTAGTCAGAAAGCTATTGGTTAATGGCGTGGAATCAAAATTCTACTCTCCGGGCGATACACTTACCTATCAAGTGACGGTTTCTTCTCAAACCGGTTATGTCAATGACCACGCAGTAAGTGAAAACATCACCGGTGTGACGACTCAGTTGTTGGATGGCTCTTTGGCTACGCCATTTGATAAAGGTTTCACAGTAGATGTTTCGAAGGACGATTCTAATGGTGGCGACGGTACAACAGATGGCACGTTAGATGGCACCGTTGCGGATAATCAAGACATCAACACAACGATCGATGTCGCAGGAAAAGACTCTGTTACCTTTGAAGTTGTTGGTGTAGTGCGAGAAGACGCGACTGGCACAATCACCATTGGTGGCATCACGGTTATTCCGAACAGCTACCATCTAGCGTTCTCCAAGACGGTAGATCAATCAAGCTATGAACCGGGACAACCTCTGGTTTACCGCTTAACGATCGAAAACGATGGTAAGGGCAACGCATACAACATTCCTGTCATCGACCGACTATCCAATATCATGGTCGATCTTGTCGATGGCACAAGCGGTAAAGCGTTTGACTCGGGTTGGACGGTTGTTCCAAGGATCGTCAGTGGCAGCTCCTCGGCTATTCTCGATCTGGATGGCAAGATTGCTGATAACGCAGACATCGATACTCATGCATCCATCCCTAAAGGCACAACCATTGAATACGTTGTCACAGCTAGGGTGAACAACAACTCCGTCGGTGAGATCTTGAACTTGCTTACTGTCGATGGTGATACCGTGAGTGCGGAGACCAAAGCGTCTGCTGAGAAGTACGACTTCTCTAAACATGTCACCAAAATCTACGATCAGGATGGCACTACCGAGTTAAGCGGTGGTTACACGCCGGGTGGTTACATCGAGTATGAAATCTCACTGAAGAACTTGAACAACGTTCACATCAATGAGATGCCAATCAAGGATGAAATCAGCAAGATTCAGACTGATTACTTCGATGGAAGCGGTAAAGGTCGTGCGTTTGATTCATGGACCATCGTGACCAGTACCGATTCGAGTGGCATCAGTGATGCAGGCTCTGTCAGCAATAACAGTGATATCGACACTAATTTCAACTTAGCCGCAAACGGATTCGCGACAGGTGGAACCTTTGTTACTTACACCATTAAAGCGAAGATCAGTGAGAAAGCCGTTGGCCAAATTCTCAACGTTGCGGTGGTAGACAACAGCCATAATTTACCGTCAGAACCCGTGAACATGCTGCCGGTGAGCATTGCTAAGTCGCATAAAGCGTACACTGATACATCACTAGCGACACACAAGACCACATACAACCATACGACAGACGGCGAAAAGATCGTTTACCACTTGCGTATTGAGAACAATGGTAAAGGTTTGGAGTACAACAAGTCACTGAAAGAGTTGTTCTCAAACGTCAAAGTACGTGTCGCGCAAAACGCAGCAGGCGAATCTGACTCACAAACGCTACAGGCATTTGGCCAATATGGTTGGACAGTGACCGCGACGACCTCGGGTGAAGCGACGACGCTAATTGATGGCTATACCGGCGGCGCAAATGCAGATATCGACATTCCTGTACTTTCAATTGCGCCGGGTGGTTGGATTGACTTTGTCATGGAGTCACAGATCCGCCAAGACGCGCTCGACCAGATTGTTGCGACTCCGAAATACAACGGCAGCAACTTCAATTCTGCGAAAGTCACGCCAGAGGGTAGTAACCTGTCGGTGAGTAAAGAAATTGTCTCTATCGATGGCAAATCTTATGTATCCGGTGACACTTACAAACCGGAAGATGAGGTCATCTACAAATTCACGGTGACCAACACCGAACCCGTGTGGCGTGATCAAACCGTTATCCAAGATATCGTCTCTAACGTTCGCGTTGAGGTGATTGGCGGGACGACGAAATCTGCGTTCTCAGAGACCAACATCTCCCATGCCTTTACTTCAACAGGTACAACGGGAACACAAGACACTTACATCGAATCTTATGATGCAACCGATGATCTTGACCTGTTAGTCGATATCGCTCCGGAAGAAGTCATTGAGTTTACGGTTACTGGTAAAGTTCGCCCAGATGCACTTGGTGATATCGATGGCAACACGGGTAAAGCAGGCAACCAAAGTGATACAACTGATGTAATTCCACCAGTTGTGCCTGTATTGAACTTCGAGAAGTCAGTGCTGAGTACTACCGCAGACAGTGGTACATGTACTTTCCCATCAACGACGGGTACAGATTGTCACTACAACCCGAACGGTCAAGTTCAGTATCAAGTTAGTGTGACCAACGTGGGCGACAGCATTACCAATGGCGCGACTATCGTTGATGAGCTAAACACCATTAATACATCAGATGGTAAGGCTGCATTCCAAGACTACAGTGTGGCAATCGTAAGTGCGCCTGATCCAGACCGATTCTCTATTACGGGTAACTACCAAGGAACCGTGCCACTGAATGCAGCGTTCGACTTGATGCCGGGTGATGCGGTTGTGTTTGAGATTGACGGCACGGTAGCGGCGGATGCGTCTGGCACAATCACAAATATTGCAAAAGTGAATGATGTTGATAGTAATGCGATTGTGTTGGATCCGGGTACTTCAAGCTTAACGGCAGAGAAGTCGACCAGCACACCAACTTACACACCGGGTTCCGAGATTCGTTATGAAATGCGCATTCGAAATGAAACGCTACTTAACGAAGAAATTGATGTTCGAGATTTGATCTCGACGTACAAGGTTGAAGTTGCTGATGGCTCTGAACAGACAGCACTTAAAGATTGGGCAGTAACAGCAAGTGTGGTGAGCGACGGTAACGCTTCTGGTTTCCGTGACATTACACCGCTCCAATCTATCGCAGCCAATACTGACATCGACGTTACCGTGAAAATGAATGGTAAAGTGGATGGCGGTGCAGAAAGTGAAATCCTAATCGAAGTCGTTGGTCATGTTCGTGATGATGCCGTTGGTGAGTTTACAAACCAACTACAAGGTAAGCTGAATTCAGGAACCAAGTACTTCACCTACAACCTCAAAGAAAAAGTTATCGTCCCAGAACCGGGAAGCCTTGCTGTGACTAAAGTAACCTCAATCACCCCTGCGATTTACCATCCGGGTGATACCATTGGTTACGACATTGAGGTGAAAAATACCGGTACAGGTTATGCGACCGATGTGTTGATTTCAGACCTTTGGAAGACAATTCGTGCTGAGAAAGCTGGCGCAACATTACCTGTGCGTGCGTTTGATTCTTGGTCAGCAAAATCTGTGAGCGTTGATGGTACCGATCCAACGTTGACTCAACCCATAGCGGGCTCTGAGGTGACTGGCGACAATGGTTATCAGATTCGTTACAACATTCACCCAGATCACACAGTGAAACTTCATGTTGAAGGTGTTGTAAAAGCGGACCTTGTTGGCGATATCACCAACGTAGTGGAAGTGAGCGATTCAAGCAGCTCTCAAACTGCGGATGCGACTTACGTGGCGGCAACTGCTGACCTCACGGTCGATAAAACAGTTGATAAGAGCCAATACGAATCAGGTGACAAGCTGACCTATACCATCAAGATCGAAAACACCACCGCCAACTGGGCGAGTGATGTGGAGATCAAAGATCTGGTCAACGACATCACTTCAACCAGTATTACGGGCGCGACAGTAAAAGCGTTTGAATCTGGCACCATCTTCTTCAATGCATCTTCACAGACGGGTGACACCAAGTTCCCATCGTCCACTGGTGAGTTTTTAGATGGCAGCTTGGACATCGGTCCAAATGATGTGGTGACCATTACGGCGGAAGGGGAGCTTGACCCAGAAGTGGTGGGCGATGTCACCAACCAAGTTGAAGTGACCTACAACGGTTCGACTAAAACCGCAGAAGCGACCAGCACGGCGAAGATCCCAGATTTAACCTTCACCAAAGAGCCAATGGTAGAGTTTTATAGCCCTAACCAAGCGGCAGGTTACATCCTGAAAATCGTCAACGAAGGCAACAGCTACGCGAATGACATCAACCTAAAAGATGAAATTGGTGCGCTAACCGTGAACACCATTGATGGCTCGGCGAACCAAGCCTTCCTGCAATGGGCGGTTCAGTATGTTACGGGCAGTTCACTGACCACAGTCGATGCTAACTCACTCGTTGTCGACAAGGATATTGATTACAACATCGACCTCGCACCGAACGACACCATCACCCTTTACGTTATTGGTCTAGTCAATACAGAAGCGACGGGCGACATTGTTAACACCGCAACGTTGAATCACAACAGTAAAGACGTGACGGCAACGGCAACGTTGAAACCGCGTCCGGGCGATATCATTCTAGAGAAAACCACCGATGAGCGTTACTACCAGCCGGGAGAGTTCTCTACATTCCGCGTCAAAGTGACCAACAACGGTTCTGGCTTTGCGGCCGATGTAAAAGTCGAGGACATCATTTCTTCACTCGAAGTGGAAACCTCGGGTGGAGCAATGGAGCCTGCATTGAATGATTGGACCATCGTGACCACTAAAGGCGACCCACGCACCAATATCGAAACGGTACCAGGACCAAACGGTGACATTTCTACCAACCTTGATATCGCGCCTGGCGACACGGTTGAATTTGCCATCACAGGTACAGTCAACAGCAGTGCGGTGGCTAACATCGTTAACACCGCGACAGCTGAGTTCGGCGGTGCGACCACCGATGCAACAGCAACGTTAGAAACCTTACCTGAAGAAGTTTGGATTGAGAAAACAGCAGAATCACCAATTTACATTCCGGGTGAGGAAGCGGTTTTCCATGTTCGTGTTTACAACGGTACCGATGGTTTCGATAACGACATTAAATTGGATGACATGCTATCGGGTATCAAAGCGACCAACATTTACGGTGTTAATGAGCGAGCGTTTGAAAGCTGGACGATTGAAACAACCAACACTGACAGCCGCACAACGATCACGCCAATGCCTATCGATAACCAAGACATTCGTTCAGTAATCGATATCGCGCCGCATGACATTGTTGAGTTCACCATTACGGCGAAAACCAACCCATTAGCGGCGAGTGAAATTACCAACACTGCCACCGCTGATTTGAATGGCACCACACAACAATCGAGCGCGACTATTCAGCCTCAATCGCAAGGTATCTCTATCGAGAAAACCGCTGACACTGAGTTCTACATTCCGGGCAAAGAAGCGACATTCCGCGTCAAAGTGAAGAACGAAGGTACGGTGCCAGCAACAGATGTCGAGGTGAAAGATGCCATTAGTGATCTTGAAGTGGTTCGTTTAGATGGCACGACAGTCAAAGCGTTCGATTCGTGGCGTATCGAAGTTAACAAGGGCAGTTCCGATACTGACATTACCAATATTCCAAGCGTAAATACGGACATCGATTCAACGCTGACCATTGCAGCGAATGATGAAGTGGAGTTCGTCATCACTGGTTTGGTGAATCAATACGCAACGGGCGAGATTGAGAACACAGCAAGTGCGTTGTTCCGCGGTGAAACTCAAGAAGCAAGCGCGATGCTATTGGCGATGCCAGAGTCGGTCAAGCTAGAGAAGACCGTCGATGATGAGTACTACCGTCCGGGTGAAAACGTCACTTACCACGTGGTGTTAAGTAATGAATCTGGATCGTTTACCGAAGAGATAGTGCTTAAGGATCTTATCTCAGAGTTGAAGGTAAATACGATTCATGACACCGAAGCGCCAGCGTTTACCAGTTGGAGCATGACAAGCTCATACAGTGATGACCGCACCATCGTGTTACCACAGATTCAAGGTGACAATCTGGACGTGAATAGCCGTGTGATTATTGCGCCAAACGATAAGTTGGACATTGAAATCACGGGTGTCGTCAACGCGGATGCGATGGGAGAAATCACCAACCACGCGTATGCCTACGACAAGTCAGAAAGTGATGTTCTGGCGGATGATTTCGCAACTATCAAACCACTGCCGATCATTTTGTCGGTGACCAAGGTGGCAGATAAAGCGGAATACACCAACGACGACGATGAAATTACCTTCACGATGACGGCGACCAACCGAGGCTCTGCAGATGCAGAAAGCGTCAACCTGTTGGATGAAATCGATAAGCTTATTGGTAACAACGGCAATCCATTGTTCACCACATGGAAAGCGACCATCACTGAGCTTAAGTCTGGTGTGGTGGTTTCTGTCGATTCAGATAGCAATGTCGATTCAAACCACACTATGAAGGCGTACCAAGGTAATGAATACGAAATCGTAGTGACAGGTGAGATCAACCAAGGCATTGATGACAACTTCACGAACGTCTTTACCGCGAAAGCATCGACAGGTGAAGTCGCGTTCGCCAACGTCACGATCAAGGTTAAGAAGCAAGCTTACAACGAAGGCATGCTGAAAGTGACCAAGGTAGCGAGCAAGTCAGAGGCGAGCGTCGGTGAAGTTGTTGAATACGAAGTCGTGATTACCAATAAAAACGACAACCCATTCACGGGTGTACGTTTGGTTGACCGCTATCCGGGCGGCTTTGCTTACATCCCAGACTCGACAGAGATGGTCAACAGTGGTCCTGATGGCGTATTTGATACCTCGGATGACATCCAAATCACCGTAGAGCCAACGAAGACCAATCAACTGTTCTTCGAAGTCGGCGACATGAATATTTACGGCAAGGGCGATTCGAAAACCGCTGATGCTGTTCGTATCCGTTACCTAATGCGTGTAAGCGTCGGTGCTACCTTTGGCGTTTACACCAACACAGCATGGGCCGAAGCGCCACCGGCAGAAAGCTTCTCGGCACAAAACACCACGACCAACTACGTTGTGAAGTCGAACCTCGCCAGTGCAACGGTTGAAGTCATGCCAGATAAGGTATTCGACACCGCTTCGATCATCGGCAAGGTGTTTGAAGACCACAACGGTGACGGTTTCCAAGCAGACGCAACGGCAGATGACATTTATATTGATGTAGACCTTGCCGCAGGCGATTACGTACTGGGCTCAACTTTCATTACTCAAGATGGCGTTGAAACCCAACTTAAAGATGTGAAGGTGAAACTCAAAGGCCAAGACGTTGTTATGTCGAGTGTGGACAAAGGCTATGAAGTCGATGAGCTGTTTGGTCTATCTCGTAACCGTACCCTCGAACACAGCAACAAAGTGGTGTTCCAGTTTAATACTCGAACTCGCCAAGGTTTCCCGTTCAAGGTGACAACGGATAACGGCACGCACATCGAGTTCGATAAGCAAGGTAACGCGATTACCAAGCACAAAGGAGATAAGAAAAAAGGTCTGTCGGCAGAGAACATCGACGTGGTGAGAAACCTCTACCGAGATGGGGATATGTACTTATGGGAAATCATTGTAGAGAACAAAGGACTTTACGAAGACGGTATCCCAGGCGTTCGACTGTTAACGGTCGAAGGCATCATCATCGAGACAGACCAATATGGTCGATACCACGTTCCAGATCAGTGGGTGTTGAATAAAAAAGGTAAGCAGTTCTTGGTCAAAGTCGACACAGACTCGCTACCGACAGGCATGAGGGTGGTCAGTGAGAACCCGAAAGTACGCCGAATCACACCAAACAAACTGACGAAATTTAACTTCAGTATTCAAAGCAGTGGGGATGATTAACCGTTCGCAGTACAGACGCAGGCTGGGCCAGACCCAGCCAACCACTCAAGCGGTTAAGCAGGATTATTATGATTAGATTTAGACAATCAAAACTGACAATGTGTATCGCGGCTGCGTTGCCAATACTTTCGTACGCGAAAGACACCAGCCAATTGGAGAAACTTGACAGTGACTCACTGGGTATTGAAGTAAAAGCTCACGAACAAACGGATAACTCGCGTATCTACCTAGACCAAGGTGCGATTTGGGTAAGCCGCGACATCATGCGATTTGACCCGGTACTTGACCTGAGCATTAGCAGCGATGTTGAAGTGAAAGATGGCAAGCCATTGCAAGAGATGAGCTTTGCTATCACAACCAACTTCAGCTACTACGTTGACCATTACCAACTGGAAGTCTTCCGTGGTGGTGACCGTGGCTTGGTTGACCCTTTAGCAGTGGTTGAAGGTCAGCAATTTGCCAACGATTTCAACATTGTTTGGGATGGCGCGACCGACCAAGAGTATCAATTTGAATCCAACACACAGCTGTTGTTCCGTTTAAAAGCCTTCGATAAAGACGGCAACATGGACGTGACGACGGTTGGTGTGATTGACCTTGTCGAGCCAGATTCTGAAGTCGATATCGACAAGAACGACGGTGAAGAAGAGCAAAGCCGCAAGCTTGGTAAAGCTCAGTTGATGCGTCACAACATTCCAACCTCTGCGGGTCTGGCAAGATTCATGGGTACGGGACTAAAAGGCGTCGATAAAGTCGTGATTGGCGAAGACGAGTTTGATGTGGAAGAGGGCGAGTTATACGCAGAACAGTACTTGCCAGCAGATGCGTATCTCTTCCCTACTCGTGTAGTATTCGACAGCGGTGAAGAGCGTCGCTACCAACTGTACGTGCGTATTCCTGATGAGTATTGGGTACAAGCAGGTCTTGCGGATTTCTACATCGGTAAAAACAAAGTGACGGGCAACTCCGCCGCATTAGCCGTCGACGAGCAATACCAAGATGACATCTATAACCAAGGACGCTTGGCGTACTTTGGTCAGGGTAAATTTGGCGACAAACTCAGAGTTACCACTCACTTTGATACTAAAGAGAGTGACGTGCGAGACATGTTTAAGAACCCGTTTGCCTCTGACTCATCCAGCGTATTCGACATTCTCGAAGACGACGATGAGATGTATTACGGCAACTATGGTGACAGTTCCAACATCTACAAAGTGGTAAATACCAAAGGTAAGGTTTACCTCAACGTTGAGTACGACAAATCCAATGTGTTGTGGGGTAACTACAACACTGGCATTACTGGCACCGACAACAACGATTACAACCGTAGCTTATACGGCTTTAAAGGTGACTACCGTACTCGTTCAACCACCAAGTTTGGTGAAGATCGTCTAAACATTGTTGGCTTTGCGGCTGAATCTGATTCACTCTTCGCTCACGATGAATTCCTAGGTACTGGTGGTTCGTTGTACTTCTTGCGTCATGGTGAAGTGGTACCGGGCAGTGACAAAGTGATGGTGAAAGTTGTCGACCCAGACAGCAGCATCACTGTGCAAGAAATGCCGCTGCAATCGGGGCGTGACTATGAAATCGACCCATACCAAGGCCGCATTATTCTGACCAGACCGCTGAACAACATCATTTCGGATAACTTTGGTGATGTGATAAACGACCAACCGAGTTCAGGATACAAAAACTATCTTGCGGTGGACTATGAATACGTCCCTCAAGGCAGTGACGCGCTTGACGCAATGACCGCTGGTGGTCGTGTGAAAGGTTGGGTGAACGACTACATCGGTGTGGGTGCAAACTACCAAACCGAAGAAAAAGACAACCAAGATTACGAAGCGTACGGCACGGACTTAACCTTGCGTGCATCTGAAGGGACGTACTTAAAAGCCGAATTCGGACACAGTAAAGGTCGTCAAACCGATTCCAACTACGTTTCTTTCGATGGCGGTTTAACCTTTACCCCAATTGGCAGCAACGCGGAAGATCGTGAAGGTGATATCTACCAAGTGAAAGGGGTGATGAACCTTTACGACTTAGCTCCTAACGTATTCTCTGCGGTGGGTAACGACGTTAAAGCTTGGTACAAATCCAAAGACGCAGGTTACAGTTTTGCTAGCCAAGATGATGACTTAGAGCAAGAGTCTTACGGTACCGAAATTCGTTTCCAAGCCACTGACCGAGTTGCTGTTAAGACGCGCTTTACCTCGGTTGAAGAGCGTGAATCCGATGGTGATTTGCGAACGGATACCCAGCAAGCGGAATTGGAAACCCAAGTTAAAGTCACCAAACACATCAAGATCTCGGCAGCGGGTAAACAAGTTGAAGAGCTAAACAACCAAGATGAAAAAGGCAAAGGCACGTTAGCGGGTCTGCGTGCTGACTACATCTGGGACAGCGACAACAACGTGTACATCAAAGGTCAGAAAACCGTAGGCCAAACAGACGAATACGACGAGAACGACAGCGTCACGCTCGGTGGTGAAACGCGAATTCTAGAAGACTTTGTGGTTGGCGCGGAATACACCACGGGTGATCGCGGCGATGCCGCAGAAGCGAGCGTGACGTATGACGTAACGGAAGATTACAGCACCTACTTAACCTACGTAGACGACACTTACGAAGGCAAAAACAACGTGATTGTCGGTCAACGTGCAGACCTGACTTCAACCGTCGATTTCTACCAAGAAAACCAATTTGTAGATGAGAACAACGGCAAAGGTCGTATTGACTCGTTTGGTTTTGGTTACGACATGAACGACGACATCGACATGGGGATTGGCTATCAAAAAGGCGAAATTGAAGACGACCAGAAGATCACCACAGAGCGCCAAGCCGTGAGTGTGAGCACATCCATCGATGTCGATGACGTATTGTTCAAGAACAAAGTCGAGTACCGTGTCGACAAGACCGATGATTCCGCAGACCCAGATAAAAAACGTGTCGACCAATGGGTGACGACTAACCGTTACACACATCATCTAACGGAAGAGTACACCTTGTTTGGTAAGTTCAACTACTCACGCTCAGAGAGCAAATCGAGCGATAAAGTGTTGGCTCGTTTTATTGAGTCGACCGCAGGTTTAGCATATCGCCCAATCTACAACGACCGTTTGAACGTACTTTCTCGTTATACGTATTTGGTGGACTTCGACCAACTTAACCGCGATGTGGATTACAAAGATGAAGAAAGCCACATCATCGAAATCGAAGGTATCTACTCGTTGGATGCAAACTGGGATTTAGGCGCGAAATACGCTTATAAGGACAAGCATGAAATCTTCACTCGTCAGTCAGGCGAAGACATTCCAGTCGACAGTAAAATTTCTCTCTACGGTTTGAGTGCCTCTTACCGTGTTATGAAAGATTGGGACGTGACTGGTGAGTACCACTGGAAGACGGACAGCACCTACGACGAGTTAGAGCAGGGAGCATTGGTTTCGGTTAACAAACATTTGAGCGACAACTTCAAAGTCGGCGTGGGTTACAACTTCTCAGGCTTTGATGGCAATCTAGCGAATGATGACGATTACGATGCATCAGGCGTGTTCATTAACCTAGTTGGTAAGTTATAAGAGGGCGATATGAAAACGACGATTCGTTTGTTAAGCGGCATGATCGCAGGGGCAATATTGGCAGGTTGTTCGGCGGATGCGTATGTAAGCCAAGAGAACCGAGAAAAGTTTGCCGATGTCAATGTCTCCAAGTTTCTGATCAGTGAATGTTTGGCACCGCAACGCGAAATCCATATTGCGGTAGCCGAGCATTTCGACTTCGATAAATCCATCATTCGTGAAGCCGATGCGGCAAGCCTAGGTGCGTTCATCCGTGATATTCAAGGCTTGAGCGGACGCATCACGATTGTTGGTCACACCGATTTTAAAGGCTCTGACGAATATAACGAGAAGCTGTCTATGCGACGCGCTGAATCGGTAGAAGCGTACCTTCAGCAGCAACTCGACCCAGAGCAATACGATTGGGAAGTGAAGCACTTTGGTGAGTCGCAGCCGCTAGCGTTGGGTAAATCGGATCAAGCTCGTGCTGAAAACCGTCGTGCTTACGTGATGTTTGAAGAGGCGAAGAAGTACGAAGAGATGCCTTTCTGTGAGCCGCCAAAACCAGAACGTAAGATCTACATGGCGATGACACCACACTTCGATTTCGATAAGTCGGAATTAAAACCGGAAGACCTTTCACAATTAGATGATTTCATCGCAAAACTGCAAGGTTTAGAAGGTAGCATTATGGTGGCTGGTCATACCGACCAAGTGGGTTCGCTCTCTTATAATGAACAATTGGCGGAGCGAAGAGCGCAAACCGTGGTGGCGTATCTCAAGACGAAACTCGATCCATCGCAGTTTGTGTGGGAAGTAAAAGCCTTTGGTGAGCTTCAACCTGTGATCAACGAAGAATCTCCAGAAGCCAATGCTTTAAACCGCCGTGCGTTTATCGTATTTAAAGAGAGTGAACTGGGGCTACCGACTGAATAATTTGGTAAGGTTGTCCTCTCGCAAGCTAGCTATCTGTTTTCTGAGCGATATTTAGCATGAAAGGTCAACCTATCTAAACCATACAGGGAGTCGGGTAATGGAGAAAGTGCAGTTAGTCGTCGATTTTCTTCTCACTCATAAATTGATTTTTACCGCACTGATCTTTGCGATTATGTGGTTAATTCGTCGTGCAATTTTATCGATGATTCGTGGTGATCACGCTTTTCTCTCAGAAGATCAGCGTAGTTGGATGTCCAGAACTAAAAATGGCACCTTTGCTGTTACATTACTGATTTTATTTATTTTATGGCAATCAGAAATTAACGAGTTTGCTCTGAGTGTAACGGCGATTGCCGTTGCCATTGTAGTGGCATCCAAAGAAATCATTTTGTGTTTTACGGGTTCGATTCAAAGAGCAAGTTCGCGTTCTTTTCGCGTTGGAGACTGGATTGAGGTCGGGAAGTTGTGTGGTGAAGTGATTGAGCACAATATGATGGCGACGGTGATTCAAGAGATCGACCTGCATCACGGGCAATATCATTACACCGGCAAAACAGCGACATTGCCTAATAGTATGTTCTTTACCTATCCAGTAAAGAACCTCAACTTCATGAAGCGGTACGTTTACCACAACTTTTCTGTAGTGGTGAAAGACTTCGTCAATTTGTATCCACTGTTACCGATTTTAACTGATAAAATTGAAGAACATTGCAGTTACTTTGCTGATGTTGCACATCGTTACAATGCGATGATTGAAAAACATGCCGGTGTTGACCTTCCTGGTTCTGAGCCACATATGCATATTTCTAGCAACATTAATGGTGAACAAATTCTGCACGTGATGATTTTCTGCCCAACCGATAAAGCGAACCACTTAGAGCACTTAATTCGTAAGGACTTTATGGAACTTTATGAGCAACGTTTTCCTGTAGTGCGAGAAGAATAGAGCATCGTACTTCGCCTTTAATTTCAAACCCCGCTATCAAAATAGCGGGGTTTGTTTTTCTTAGCGTATTTTTAGGCTGTAACAATATTCCCAACTTAGCTGAATTTACTCTTCAGCATTAAAAATAGGAAGTAAGTGCTGCCTATAATAGCGACCAACGTGCCAGCTGCGACCTGACTTGGATAAATAGCGATTTGTCCTAGCCAATCTGCCCACAACATTAGGGTTGCGCCAATTAAGGCACCGACACACAGTTGCTCTTTCACTTTTCTTGCTCCTAACATCATCGCCATATGGGGAGCGACCAAGCCAACAAAAGATATTGGACCAACTGTAGCGGTAGAAAAGGCGCATAACAAAGCAACGATGGTGAGCATAAGCGTATTGGCTACGGTAGGGTTAAGCCCTCGTGCATTTGAGAATTGTCGCCCGATGGAAATTAGTGTTAGCCAACGAGAAATCGAGAATACAGCGGCAACCAGAACTATTATGGCCAAACATAGCATCAGTGCGGTGTCGGCTGTGACTCGATAAATAGAACCAGTTAGCCACAATAAAATTTTGTAACTGTCACCTGAGCCTTGAGCTAGCGAAAATTGAACGAGGGCTTCTAATAGTGCCGTTAGTGCGATGCCGGACAACACGAAGTTAGATGGATTAAAATGGCTTCGTTTACCGATAATCAGCAATAACATCAATACGGACATACTTCCGAAAAAAGCGATACCCCAGCTAAATGCGGAGAGAAGCGACCCAGCGATGACTCCTGTCGTAATAATGGCAAACGTGGCTCCGGAAGACACACCGAGAATATCGGGACTTGCCAGAGGGTTATAAACAATGCGTTGCAAAATGATTCCGGCAACGGATAGCGCAATACCGACAGAAAGTGCGGTTAACATTCGCGGCCAACGCAATTGCCATTGGAACTCACCTGGCACAGACCATTGAATTCCGTTTATACCATGGGTAACGAATGAGTAAGCTAGAATCCCAACCAGACTGAATAGCGCAATGCTGCATACCGCGCGTTTAGAAAGCGCCGTTTTTCCTTGGCTCATTGAAAGGTTAAGTTGATCGGTTGCCGTCAGCTTTTTACGAGTAAACCAAATTAAAGCGGGAGCGCCAATAGCTGCAGCCGCTACGCCGCTAGGAATGGTTTCCTCTAACCATAAGCTCAGCGAGATAGCGGCAGAGTCTGTGATGATTAGTAGCATTGCGCCCAAAAGCATGCTGCTGATCAATTCGTCGCGCGGTGTTCTTGCCCCCATCGCTCTGGCAATATTGGGTGTCAGTAATCCGATGAAGCTGATAATACCAACTGCGGTGATGGAGGCGGATACCAGCCAAATACCCATCACCATTAACGCACCAAACGCGGGTAATACCGCTAAGCCTCGGGCTGCTGCGCCTTCTTGTCCTAGTTTCATTAAGGTCAGAATACGTGGTGCGACGATCAAAATTACGATTGCGATAGCGCAGCGAGGCAATAACCACTCAAACCAATCCCAGCTGTATTGAGAGAGGTCTCCTGCTCCCCACATAAAAATATTCTGTGCGAACTGGGCGTTTAAAATAATAATGGCTGTGGCGATAGAACCGAGCAAGATATTGATCACCATCCCCGAAACGACCAACGGCAAACCTGTCATATTACGCACACCGGCAATTGATACGATCAGGCCAAACGCCACTAAAGCCCCAAACATTGCGGCTAATGCAGAGTAATCGGCGACCCAATCGACGAACCAAATGTTTACCACGACTAATGCAAGCCAAGCACCAGAAGAGGTGCCAAGAGTCAACGGCGAGGTGAGGTTATTCTGCGTTAATTGCTGCATTAAGCTGCCGGTGAGACCAAGCATGGCACCAACAAGCAGGGTCATACTTAACCTAGGAAGCTGCGCTTGCGTAAAGAATACATCACGAAACTCGGTTGCTACCTCTGGTTTTGTTAATAATTGCCATTGTTCGAAAAGTGATAAATTAGTATCAATTTGTAGGCTAAAGACGCTAAGTAACGTAATCAGCGCCAGATAACCAATATAATGTTTCGTTCTCATTGTTCTGGTGCCAACTCTATTAGACTGTCGGTAATCGCTTCAGCGGTGTATTGCAAAGACATGGCACCGCCATACGCCCACACTGCTCTGACTGAATTTACCCGCTGCTTTTTCACAAACGGCATCGCTTGCCAAAGTGGCGACTCTTTCAGTTTTCGTTCTTCTGGGAAAGGTTGTACGTAGAGAACGTAGCTGTTTTGAAGGCCCTGAAGCCGATTGATTCGATCTTGCTTTACTCCCCACGCTCGTGGGTCCTCTTTAATTGGAGCCTGTAATCCCAGTTTTCTAACCACGTAGTCAGTGGTGGAGTTTTCGGTTGCAAGTAATACAGTATTCGGAGTTGAAAATCGCATCACAAGAACGCTGAGTGGAGAAGAGTAATAGTGGCGAATTCGCTGGCGCATCTGCGCAAATGAAGCATCTAATTCTGCCAGTTTCTGTTCAGCAAGTGCCTCTTTATTGAATAGCTTGCTGAGCGTACGAAAGTGACGAATGGCCGTTTCAGCTGCGGCCTCATTTTCAGAAAAATTAGGTAAATAGATTACCGGAGCAATTTGTTTGAGTAACGGAATCAAGTCTTGCTGTGGAGACGCAGCAAGGATGACATCTGGTTTCAAACTGGCTATTTTTTCTAAGTTGGGTTCTGCTCGGGTTCCAATATCTTCAATTGACTCTGGTGCAGTTGGATTGACGACCCATTGGCGGTAGCCTGGTAAATTTGGGGCTGCGATTGGTTCTACGTTTAGCGCCAAAACTTGTTCTAAGATGTCCCAGTTTAAGGCTACAACGCGTTGAGGCGCTTGCTCAAAACTATGCTCGCCATATTCATCGGTAACGGTGATGACTGCATGTGCATTGGTCATAAAAAATGCGAGGAGAAAAGCAGATTGTGTAACCACGGTAAGTAAACGAGCCATTATGCGCATACAACAGCCACCTTTTGGCTCGCTAATGTGTTAGCCGGGCTTGGGTGCTCAATCAGCTTAATTGGTGACTCATATAGTTTAGAAAGGCGTGCCTCGTCTAACAACATGTCGGCGTTGCCTTCAAAGGCAATTTTACCTTTTTTGAGCGCAACAATGTGGGTGGCGTAGCGCAGGGCTAAGTTCAGATCGTGCAGGATCACGATAATGCCTACGTTCTCGGTTCGATTCAGTTCTGCCAGCAGCGCCATTAGTTGAAACTGATGGTGAACATCGAGCGCCGAGGTTGGCTCATCGAGAATTAAAATTGGCGATTGTTGAGCCAGTAGCATAGACACCCAAGCACGTTGGCGCTCACCGCCCGATAAGTCATCCGCCAAAGCTTGAGCAAAAGGTGTAACCCCTGTTCGTTCCATAGCCTGCGTGATGATCTGTTTGTCTTCGGTTTTCCAACGACCAAGTGCCCCACGCCACGGAAAGCGACCTAAGCGCACTAGCTCTTCGACCGTTAAACCAGCTGAAGAGGGCAGCTTTTGTGGCAAATAGGCGATCTGTTTTGCCAACTCTTTGGTTTTAAGTGATGAAAGGGAAGTATCGTTTAGTGTTACCGTACCTTTATCTGGCGACATTTGACCAGAAAGCAGGTTCACCAGTGTCGACTTACCTGAACCGTTATGGCCTAAAACGACCGTTAGCTCATTTGTTGGGATGTTAAGTTGTTCGATGCCGAGGATCTGACGTCCACCTCGCACGATCTCAATATTAGACAGTTGAAACATGGATGGCTCTTAGGAGAAAACTCCCCTCAATAGAGGGGAGTAGAAGTACAATTACCAGCGGTAGTTTGCGTTTAGCATAACAGAGCGAGACTGGCCGTAGTAACACCAGTAATCGCAACCTGAAACAAACTCTTTATCTAGGATGTTGTTCACGTTTAGCTGTGCTTGCCACTGTGAAGTGATGTCGTAAGTGACTGACGCATCCCAAAGAGTGACTGAAGGAACCGTTAGGTTCGAGCTCTTAGGGTTATCTTTTGAGTCACCTACGTAGCGCACACCAGTACCGATATTGAGGCCTGGAATCAGGCTGTAGGCGCTGTAGTCTACCCATGCAGAAGCTTGGTGCTCAGGAATAAGTGCGGCTTGTTTTTTACCTTGGCCAAAGCTCTCATCTGTTTTCGCTTTAGTGTAGGTGTAGCTTGCCATCAGTTTTAGATCGTCTGTTAGCTGCGCCGTGCTTTCTAGCTCAACACCTTGAGATGTCACTTCACCTGTTTGTGTCGCAATCCATGTTGATGGGTTAGTGACCAACGCGTTCTTTTGCGTGATGTCGAACCATGCAAGGTTGATAAAGCCATCCATAAAGTTTGGTTCATACTTCACACCCACTTCTACTTGCTCGCCTTCCAGCGGTTTGTAAAGTTCATTGGTTGCCGCATCAATAGTGCTGATCACTTCAAACGACTGAGAGTAGTTTGCGTAAGGTGACAGACCATTGTTTGCAAGGTACATCACACCCGCACTTAGAGAGAGCTGACCATCATCACGAGATTCACTTTGATCAACGGTAGCGCCTTTGCCAGAGTTTTCTGTTTTCACCCAGTCGTAACGAGCACCGATGTTACCAATCCACTGTTCATGCAGTTTCAATTGGTATTGTGAATAGAGACTTGCTTGAGATTTCTCAATCTCACGTTTCACGTTGTCGGCAGGATCAAGAGGGGTGAAGTTGCCGTAAACTGGGTTCCACGGATTGATGGTGCCAAATGCATAGTTGTCTTGCTCGTCGCCATCGGTTTTGTGGAATTGCAGATCCATACCGATAAGCACTGTGTGCTCTGCGTTGTCTGTCATCCAGTTGCCGACAGCATTGTTATCGAACGTGATGCTCTGGTTTTTTCCGTCACGGAATACGATGCCTTGCGTTAATTCTTCTTTCGCTGGATCGTTGTTTGAGAACGCGTAAGAGCTGCGCAAGTACAACTCATTCGAACCGTAGTTGAGGTTTTGCGAGAGTGACCACGTGTCATTGATGTCGTGCTCTAGTAAGTAACCTAGAGAAAACTGCGTGCGTTCGTATTTATCGTAGTTTGGTTGACCAAGGTTAGTCGAAGGATCGATTTTGCCAAAGTTAGAACCAATCAGAGTACCTGCTGCCGGGAAGAATGGGTTAGTTGGTACACCGTCATCATGAAGGTAAGTTGCCAAAACGGTCAGCATTGTACGGTCAGAAATGTCGAACTCGACACTTGGCGCTAGGTAGAAACGCTCGTTGTTTGTGCCGTCCAGTTCACCATCTTGGCTTGTCATCAAGCCAACCAAACGATAGCGCACAGTGCCTGCGTCGTTTGCTTCGTCAGCAATGTCAAAACCTACGGATTGGTGTTGGTTGTTGCCAACTTCGACTTTTACTTCGCCTTGAGGCGTAAACGTTGGTTTTTTCTGAACAGCATTCACGATACCGCCTGGTGCCGATTCACCAAACAGAATAGCCGATGGACCTTTAACGACTTCTACACTTTCTAGGCCGTAAGGTTCGACCAACCATGTGTAGTAACCATCGCGGAATAGGCGGTTGCCGTTTAGGTAAGTCGCTGCATCAAATCCACGAACTTTGAACCAATCAGTGTCGTTGTCTGCGCCATAAGGCTGAGCGGTTACACCAGACGTGTAGCGTAATGCTTCATCTAGCTTTTTCGGTGCACGAACACGAAGTTCATCTTCAGAAATGATAGATACGCTGCGCGGCGTTTCTGCTGCAGGGGTTTCTACTTTAAGTGCTTGCGCGGTGACCGTTATGGTCTCCATGGCAATCACGTCATCTTGTACGACGTCTTCTTGAGCTTGTGCTGTGAATGCAACCACTGCTGTAGGTGCTAAAGCACAAACCAACGCGTTGCGGATAGCGATGATCAGTGAGTTATTCTTTTGCATAAATCTATTCCCGATAATTATGATTAACGCTAAGCTTAATTGTAATTATTATCATTTGAGCTTTTGTTTCGGTATTTTACTGACTTTTGTATCAAAAGATAGTAAAACGTTCGCAAATTCATTCGCGGTACCTAAAGTCATTGTTATGTTCAATTGGTTTGAAAAGCTGACCCAACCCTTTCCCCAGATGGAAACCGAAAAGCCACCGAAGACGCTATTTGGCTTTTGTCGTTTTTACACTCGTGGCTTTGAAGCCCCTTTACTCGTTATGGCTGTGTTCAGTGCGCTTATTGCCATTACTGAGGTGACGCTGTTGCGTTATATGGGCGAGCTCGTCGATATTCTCTCTAATCAAGATCGCGCAACATTCTGGCAAGACCAGGGTGATCGCATGCTAATGATGCTGTTCTTAGTGGCGGTTGTGATGCCAGCTCTCGGTTTTGTCCACTCAATGGTGATGCACCAAACGTTATTGGGTAACTACCCGATGTCTATCCGTTGGTTGATTCACCGTTACTTGCTAAAACAAGCGGTTGGATTTTTCCAGCGTGACTTTGCAGGCCGAGTTGCGACCAAAGTGATGCAAAGTGCGTTAGCGGTACGAGAAACGGTCATGAAGCTGGTGGATGTACTGGTTTATATCAGCGTTTATTTTCTTTCGATGCTCTGGATGATGGGCGAAGCTGATGGTTTGCTAATGTTGCCTATTGTGATTTGGATAGGAATGTACGCGGTTATCCAGTTCTACTTTATCCCTAAAATGAAACAAGTAGCGACGGAGCAAGCGGATGCTCGTTCTGTAATGACTGGGCGCATTGTCGATTCTTACACCAACATATCTACCGTAAAGCTATTCGCGCACTCGCAACGAGAGTTGGAATACGCAGAAAGCAGCATGAAGCAATTTTTGGTGACGGTTTACCGCCAAATGCGCATGGTGACTTGTTTACTGTTTAGTGTGGATGCCATCAACTATTTGCTGCTGATGTCTATTAGTGCCATTTCGGTTTATCTATGGCTAGATCACGCTGTAACAATTGGTGCTATTGCGATTGCCATCAGTATTGCGTTGCGCGTACAAGGTATGTCGAAGTGGATCATGTGGGAAGTTAGCGCACTGTTTGAAAACATCGGTACAGTAGTAGACGGTATTAATACGATTTCAAACGATGTTGAAGTGAAAGACGTACCAAATGCTAAGCCTTTGCAAATCTCTCAAGGTGAGATCTGCTTTGATCACGTAGGTTTTAACTACAGTGATGAGAAGGCAGTATTTGAGAACTTGAATCTGACTATCAAACCGGGCGAAAAAGTCGGCATTGTCGGTCGCTCTGGGGCAGGTAAATCCACGTTGGTCAACTTGTTGCTGCGCTTTTACGACGTAAATAGCGGTAAGATTTGTATTGATGGACAGGACATTTCTCAAGTTGAACAAGAGTCGCTTCGCCAACACATCGGTATGATCACGCAAGACACCTCTTTGCTACATCGCTCAATTAAAGAGAACATTCTTTACGGTGATCCAGATGCTTCAATGGATGCCGTTATCGCAGCTGCTGAGAAAGCACATGCTCATGATTTCATTCAATCTCTACGAGACGAGCAAGGTAACGTTGGTTATGACGTTGAAGTGGGTGAACGCGGTGTGAAGCTGTCTGGTGGTCAGCGTCAACGTGTGGCGATTGCTCGCGTTCTGCTGAAAAACGCGCCAATTTTGATCATGGATGAAGCAACGTCTGCACTTGATTCAGAAGTAGAATCGGCAATTCAAGAAAACCTTGAAGTTCTGATGGAAGGAAAAACAGTGATTGCGATTGCTCACCGTTTATCAACGATTGCCGCGATGGATCGTTTGATTGTAATGGATGACGGCAAAATCATTGAGCAAGGCTCGCATTACGAGCTGCTGCAATTGGGTGGTGTTTACGCTCAGTTGTGGAAGCATCAAACCGGCGGTTTTTTGTCTGAGCAAGGTGATGCTCAACTGCAAGTCATCTAATATGACGCTACACGAAAGAGGAGCAAATGCTCCTCTTTTTTGTGTCTGTCGTTTATACCGAGTAAGTAGGCGTTAATGGGCAACGTTAACTTGTGATTATTCATTGAGTTAGGCCAACTTAATGATGATTATGTTTATAACTCACTGTCGTTATTGAATTTTTTACGCTTTTTTTACGCGAACTCCGAATGGGCTTTTGCTAAAGTTTTCTACATCGAATTTTGGTTGATGTATTTTATGTTTGTTCAATGGCGAGATAACACCTTTCTCTTTTCTACTACCGTGATTGTTGGCGCGGTTGTGGTCTCATGGCTGTTAGACCAACTGTTTGGCTCTACAGCCGCAGTCCTGCTGATTTTACAGTTAGCAGTCGTGGTAGTGGCGTTTCAATGCAACTCGCGATTCGCTTATGCGGCGGCGGTGATCGAAGCGTTGAGCTTCAACTTCTTTTTCACGACGCCTCGTTACTCTTTGCAGATGTTTCGTCCGGAAGACATTTTTAATTTAGTCGTGTTTATGGTGGTGGCATTTATCACCAGCACCTTTGCGGATCTTTATCGTCGCCAGCAGGGAGAATTAAAACAAACCAAGCTGCAAAACAGCATCCTGCTATCGGTGTCCCATGACCTACGCACGCCGTTGGCAACCATTATTGGAACACTGACCACACTCAACGAGTACATGCCCAAGCTCAATGACTTAGAGCGCAAAGAATTGCTCGACAGTGCGACTTCAGAAAGCCACCGCTTGCATCAATATATAGAGAACCTCTTACAGGCGACTAAGCTCCAACACGGCACATTAAAAATTACCAAAAAAGATGAGCCTATTGCGAATATTGTGCGGGATGCGGTTTCTCGTTTGCCGAATTACACCGAGAAAGTATCCATGAATATGGATGATGCCGTTGGCTATTTGTCAGTAAGTCGTTCGCTCATCGAACAAGCGATTTTTAATGTGCTGGATAATGCCATGCGATTTTCACCAGAGAATGAATCTGTCGAGGTTTCACTTTCTAAGCAGGGTTCGTCGTGCGTGATTGATGTTCGGGACATGGGGATTGGCATCAAAGCTGAAGATGCGGAAAAAATATTCAACCTTTTCTATTCCGGTGTGAACAACAAATCGGCCGATTCAGGCACCGGAATGGGACTCGCGGTTGCCAAAGGTATCATCACCGCACACCATGGATATATTCAATCTATGCCAGTATCAGAAGGGACGCTGATCCGCATTCGACTTCCACTCAATCAAGGAGCAGAGCAGGCGTGAGTTACAAAGTTTTAGTTGTGGACGATGAGCCTCGCATTCATACCTTTATTCGAATTTCGCTGTCTGCTGAAGGGTTTGATTACATTGGCGCGAGTACCATTGCAGAAGCCAAAGCGTGTTTTGAAGCACATTCGCCGCACGTCATTCTGCTAGATTTAGGCTTGCCCGACGGCGATGGGAAGGAGTTTCTCACTACGCTTCGTCAGACGTATAAAACGCCAGTGCTAGTGCTGACGGCTCGCGATCAAGAAGAGGAAAAAATCCGCCTTTTAGAAGCGGGCGCAAATGATTACTTGAGCAAGCCTTTTGGCGTAAAAGAGCTCATCGCGCGCATCAAAGTGTTGGTTCGAGATTTGGTGGATGAGCAATCCATCGCTGATGAGCTGGTGGCTGGCCGAGTCAAAATCATCAAAAGTACTCACCAATTTTGGTTGGATCAGAGGGAAATTCCACTCACCAAGAAAGAGTTTTCATTCATTGAACAGTTGATTCTCAAACCGGGAAAACTCATTGAGCAAACTCATTTGCTAGCGGTGATTTGGGGAAAAAGTCATGTCGAAGATACTCACTACTTACGCGTGTTAGTGAGTCAACTACGCAAAAAACTGAACGATAGTGCTGACGAACAGCGGCTCTTAAAAACCGAGCCGGGGCTGGGTTATCGTTTAGTGCTAGAGGCGTCCAAGCACCACTAAATTCCAAATTTAATCAACGTTAATGCCAAGGTTTAGTGCTGGTTATCGGCACTCGAACAGGATTCGTGTTGCCTATTTTCCGTGACGGAAAATCAGTCTAGCCCTTAACGCATTAGCATTTTCTATACATAAAACACAGTTAGGTATTGATATGGCTCACTTTACAGTAATTGGTCTAGGGCGATTTGGCGTTGCCGCCAGCTTAGAACTTATTCATCTTGGACACACCGTAACGGGGGTGGATAGCGACCCGAAAATCGTCGAAAAATACGTCGAGGAGTTAACGCAAGCGGTCATATGTGACGCAACAGACGAAGGTGCACTCAGAGAATTAGCGTTAGCGAACAGTGATGTGGTGTTGGTGGCGATTGGCGAAGACATGCAAGCCAGTTTGTTGTGTACGCTGGCGCTGAAAAATCTGGGTGTGAAATCCATTTGGGTCAAAGCGAGCACCAAAGCGCACCACACCATCGTGTCTAAGCTTGGTGTAAAACGCATTATTCATCCGGAAGAGGAGATGGGCGTAAGAGTCGCGCAGGCACTCAACTATCCGATGGTGAACAACTATTTGGAAATGGGTCATGGTTTGTATGTGGTGGAAATCCACGTTAAATCCAATCTGCACGATACACCGCTTTCTAAGTTGATCAGCCGAGGCAGTTACAACATTCAGCCTATCTTGGTGAAGCGCGAAGAAGCCGTCTACACCAATATCAATGATGAGTTTGTGCTTAATGAGTTCGACACGCTGTTGCTTTGTGGTAGTCGCGCTGAGCTGAAATACGTCGCTCCAAGGTTGGTGTAACATGGTTTTGTGGCATCCCTCTATTATCCCGATCGAGCGAAAACCCAAAGCGGGCAAAAAATTGTTGGGCGCACCGCCGCTGATACTTAGCCTCAGCTTTGCGTGCTTGATCATGCTCGGCACGGTCTTACTCAAACTGCCGATTGCCACCACAGAGCCCATCACTTGGATTCAAAGCCTGTTTACAGCAACATCGGCCATTACGGTGACGGGATTAGTTGTGGTGGACACGGGCACGGCGTTTACGCCTTTTGGGCAAGTGGTTATTGCTTTCCTGATTCAATGTGGTGGCCTAGGTTTGATGACGTTTGCTATCGTGACCTTGCTGGCTCTGGGCGGAAAAATTGGCTTTTTGGAGCGAGCAGTCGCGAGAGAGGCGTTCAACCAGACTGATTCATCGACACTCATTGCCACTGCTAAATCTGTATTGATGTTCGCTCTGCTCGTTGAACTTATTGGTTTCACTATTTTGAGCGTTTATTGGAGTGAAGAGCTGGGCTGGGAAACCAGTTTGTTCCATGGTTTCTTCTACACCATCAGTGCGTTTAACAATGCAGGTTTTGCGTTGAGTGCCGATAGCTTAATGCCTTACGTGGACGACCCGGTCGTTAACTTCACCATTACCAGTTTGTTCATTATTGGTGGTTTAGGCTTCTCGGTTTGGATTGACTTAAAACGCAATCGCCGTTGGCATCGACTCACCGTTTACAGTCGAATGATGATCTTAGGCACGATGATCATTAACGTGGTGGCACTTATCGCGATTTATCTGATTGAATATGACAACCCCAACACGCTTGCCCCGTTGAGCGAAGCAGGGAAATGGTGGGCATCGTGGTTTCAAGCGGTGACGCCAAGAACGGCAGGGTTCAACACTTTAGCTATCGATCAGTTGGAAGATGCCACAACGGCGATCATTCTGGTGTTGATGTTTATCGGCGGTGGATCATTGAGTACGGCAAGTGGCATTAAAGTTGTGACATTTATGGTATTGGTCTTGGCAACTTACAGCTATTTGCGTCGCGATGAAGCAACCTATGCCTTTCAACGCGAGATTCCCAAAGAGACCATCAGCAAGGCATTGGCGCTGACTCTGATCTCGGTGGGGGTGACTTGGTTTGCCATATTCACGCTGTTACTGACAGAGAAAGCGTCTATGTTAGATATTATGTTCGAAGCGGTCTCGGCACTGGGTACGGTTGGGTTATCGCGAGGCTTAACGGGCAGTTTGTCCGAACCAGGTGAGTTAGTGATCATCTTCATGATGTTTATGGGACGATTAGGTCCCCTTACTTTGGCGTACTTCTTAGCCAGTCCAAGAAAGAAAAAAGCGCGTTACGCGAGCACTAAACTGGCAATAGGGTAAATGGGCTAACTCGTACAAAGTGAGCAAAAGGCTAGGCAAAAGGGGAGTAACTGCTCCTCTTTTTGTGCTCGTTGTAGCCACGAAACTGTATACGGCGGTCTCTCTCACAACAATTTATGATTCATCTCTATTTTTTATCATTTATAAATTGTCGTTTTTGAGGTGTTGTCCAGAATGGCATTATCCACGTGCAACATAAGATTGCCGGGAATAAAAATAATTACAATACTGCCTTACTGGAAGATACATGAAAATCAAACCCCTCCCACCTTTAAATAGCCTCGTTGCGTTTGAAGCGTCGGCGCGGCACTTGAGTTTTACGTTAGCCGCTGACGAGCTAAACGTGACCCAAGGTGCTATCAGTCGCCAAATTAGACAATTAGAAGAATACTTAGGCAAGGCTATGTTCACGCGAGCCAATCGAAGCATTAATTTAACGCCTACAGGTCTTCAATATTATCAAGCTGTCAGCCAATCTTTGCTCGATATTGCTCAAATCACGGGTGAAGTGAAGAAGTGGCAGGGCGAACAAAAGATCACGGTTGCGACGACAAATGCAATGGCAGCCTTGTGGTTGTTGCCTAAGGTTGCTCAATTTCAAAATGAACATGATGACATCGATATAAGGATATTGGCCTCAGATAATGTGTTGGACTTACGCCGATTAGATTGCGATATCGCCTTGTTTTATTGTCGCACTCCACCTGCGGAAATGGACGTGACAACGCTATTTTCAGAAGAGGTATTCCCTGTGTGTAGCCCGCTTTATTTAGAGAAAATCGGCCAGCCTAGTGAGCCAGAAGAAACCTTCAATAAAACGTTACTCTATCTGGAAGAGTCTCAAAGAGATTGGGTGAATTGGGAGCAGTGGTTTGCGAGTGTAGGATTGCCAAATATTTCGCCTCGTAATCGCATGAACATCAATAACTATCCAATGCTGTTACAAGCGGCAATTAATGGTCAGGGAATCGCGTTAGCCTGGGGGTCATTAGTGGACGACTATTTACAAAGCGGTGCTTTAGTTAGGCCAGTCGAACACGTGCTTTCAACACCTTCCAATTTCTCTATGCTTGAACCTAAAAATAGAGGTTTAATCCCAGCCAGCGTCAAACGTTTTAGAGAATGGCTTTTGCATCAGTTGCCAGATGAGGTAGGTGATCGAGGCTTAGCTTAAATCAATAAGCAGAGAAAATAACAGAGTTTGGTCATGTTAAAAAGCGGGAGTACTAGTTCCCGCTTTGTTTTTATTGATTTATGAAACGACGCACTAACTTAGTACTGGTCCCTGATTGAGTGTGGAATCATCTTTTAGTGAGGATGTTGAAGCGATAGGCTCGGAAACCACTGTTTTGCTTTCAACAAGCGGTTCAACAGGACCATCAAGTTTCTCTTGCTCTGGGTGAACGTGCTCTGGAAGCATTGCCCATGGCTTAGGTTCGCGTCGAATACTATGAAACAGCGTTAAGCTCATCACTGCGATAAAAATGGCGATAGGGAAACCGGCAATAATGGAGGCCGTTTGCATTGCTTTTAACCCTCCTGCGTATAGAAGTACTCCCGCAATGGCTGCGATCATGATCCCCCACAATACGCGTATAGAGGTAGGAGGCTCACTGTGCCCAGCGGCATCGAGGGTACATAGAACCAAGGTACCCGAGTCTGCGGAGGTAATGAAATAAGTACCGAGTAATAGACACGCAAGCACGCTAAGTAGTTTACCAAACATACCTGTATCTAGATTGTCGAATAGCGTAAACAAAGCGCGTGTCGTATCGGCTTTAGTCGCTTCAAGAATCGGGCCGCCAGAAAAATCCGCAGGTGGTGTTTGTTTGGCTTCTTGTGCCGCAGTGACTTGCTCTTGATGAGCAACACGAGCGTCTTGCTCTACCTTCAACGCTGCACCACCAAATACTGAAATCCATAAAAACGTGATTAGCGTAGGTACGATTAATGCGCCACCGATAAGTTCACGTATTGTGCGTCCTTTAGAGATACGAGCTACAAACATGCCAACGAAAGGCGCCCAAGTCATCCACCAAGGCCAGTAATAAGCCGTCCACCAGTTTTGCCAGCCAGAGTCATTCTGTGCATCGCTCCATAAGCTCATACCGACAATGTTTTGTGCATAAAGCCCCGTACTTTCGAGTAGCGTATTTAAGATATAGCGAGTTGGACCAATGTAAAGTACGACTAGCACGAGTGCGAGTGAAAGCAGCATGTTCCATTCTGATAAACGGCGAATACCTTTTCCTACACCAGATAGCACCGACGCAACCGCACAAGTACAAAGGGAAACGATAATAAAGAGTTGAATCCCCAAACTAATGTCTAGACCAAAGGCTTGATTCAAACCAGAGTTTATTTGGATAACTCCCATCCCCAAGGTTTGAGAGATACCGAAAGCAGTCACCGCGACTGTTAGGATATCAACCGTGTGCCCGATAGGCCCATAAATACGATCACCAATCAAAGGGTACAAGATAGAGCGTAGGGTAAAAGGCAGATCTTTACGGTAGGAAAAGTAAGCTAATGCGAGTGCAACAATGATAAAGACAGACCAAGGATGTAGACCCCAGTGAAAGAATGTCAGTTTCATTGATGTTGTTGCGGCTTCATTGGTCAGGCCTTGAGTAAATGGGTTGTCAGCGTAATGCCACATCGGTTCGGCGACCGACCAGAAAATCAAGCCTATCCCCATGCCTCCGGAAAAAAGCATGGATACCCAAGACAAATAACTAAACTCTGGTTTTTCGTCATCTTTACTCAAACGAATATGCCCATATCGACTAACCATAAGGTAAAGAAGAAAACCGACAACGAGTGAAACAAGTCCGATGTAAAACCACTTCATATTCTGCAGCAAAATGCCGGAAATTGTTTCGAAGTATTGGCCCGCTTGGTTGGCGAGAATGGCGCAGAAAAGTACAAAACCGATAACGACGATCTTTGATGCGATTGTCACAGTCGGATTGAGTCCTTTCAATATCCCAGATGTTGCTCTCATAGGCATCCCTCACAGTGCGTTTGTTTTAACGTTATTGTTTGTTGCGTTATTGTTAATTTTTGAAAGAGAGTAGAGAGAGGGCTTTTGTGTTTCAACTGATTAATACTCATCGGTTAATGAGTATTAATCATGACAAGAAGATCATTGTTAATTAAAAGGTTATTTTTTTGTTCGAGATCAATGCATGAATGACAAAAACTCATCCAAGCCCGGCGAAAAAGTCGTTTGTTTGTTGCCGGGTTGTTAATCAAAATTATCTCCACTAACACAACACGATGTTGTACGCACTGGATGCAACTCGACTCTCGGAGATAAGAATATGAGCAATGTCAACCAAACCATTATTCCTGTTGAACTTGTTGATAATGTACTGAACCCAATCAGTGAAGCAACAGGAATGCCGAATCAGGCCTACACCAGCGAAGAGTATTTTACTTTTGAGCGTGATCAGGTGTTTGGTAACACTTGGGTATGTATTGGTTTTGCATCAGACCTGCTTAAAAATGGTTATGTAATGCCACTTGATTTCATGAATCTTCCACTACTCATGATGAGAAATCGTCAAGGTGAAGTCCAAGTCTTCCACAACGTGTGTAGCCACCGAGGTATGAAGCTGGTTCATGAGGCAGGCGAAGTTCAAGGCATGATTCGCTGTCCTTACCATTCATGGACGTACGATCTTGACGGCAATCTAAAAGGCACACCACACATCGGTGGTATCGCAAAACACAAAGATGACCGATTTAAGTGTGAAAAGCATGGCCTTAAGCCACTTCGTTCAGCCGTTTGGATGGACATGGTATTCGTCAACTTATCGGGCAAAGCAGAAAGCTTTGAAAATCATATCGCGCCGCTAGAGCAACGTTGGCAGCAGTTCTTAGGTGAAGATGGGTTAGGTCTTCTTCGCCGCGTGAACATGGGTGGCAACTTAGAGATCGAAGTGAAAAGTAACTGGAAGCTTGCCGTAGAAAACTACTGTGAGGCTTACCACTTACCTTGGGTGCATCCGAGTTTGAACAGTTATTCTCGCCTAGAGGATCACTACAACATCATGTTTGCAGAGCGCTTTGCTGGTCAAGGTAGTCTCGCGTACAACCTTTCAGATACAGCAGGAACACACTTACCTAAATTTCCAAGCTGGCCAGAAGATAAACTGCGCCATGCAGAATACGTTGCACTCTTTCCAAACGTGTTGCTTGGTATTCAAGCCGATCATGCCTTTGCAATGATGATTGAACCAATCACTGCGAATAAGAGTGTTGAGCACCTACGTGTTTTCTATGTGGGTGATGAAGCAACGAAAGATGAGTTCGCTGCGTGCCGTACTGCTACCGTTGAGTCATGGCGAGTCGTATTCGGCGAAGATATTGGAGCGGTCGAGGGCATGCAGGAAGGTCGTTACTCACCTGGCTTTGGTGGTGGTGTGTTCTCACCAGAAATGGATGTTCCGACGCATTTCTTTCAAACCTGGTTGGCAAAGCAAGTGAAAGCGGCACTGGAGCAGTAATATGATGCATTACCTTAATTATATTGATGGTGAGTGGTGCGATTCAGAGCAAGCGCTGACCGTCATGAACCCTGGTACAGCCGAAGCGTATGCGACGATTGCAGAAGCCACTATCATCGATGCAGATCGCGCAATGGCAGCGGCACGTCGAGTAGTCAATCAAGGCCTTCTTTCGGACGTTCGTCCAGCCGTCAGAACCGAGTGGATGTTAAAAGCCGCCGCGGCTATTCGTGAAATGGTTGATGAAGGTGGGTTAGTTGCCTGCCGTGAAAATGGGAAATCTTTGCAAGATGCCAAAGATGAGTTTTTAGAATCGGCACGTTACTTCGAATACTACGCTGGCATGGCCGACAAGCTGGAAGGCACGTCAATTCCGTTGGGTAAAGATTATGTCGATTTCACCCAATATGTGCCGTTTGGTGTGTCAGTGCAGATTGTGCCGTGGAATTTCCCAGTTTCTATTTGTGCACGCTCATTAGCACCTGCATTAGCTGCTGGTAACGCAGTGGTGATCAAATCGCCAGAGATTTCCCCACTTGCCATGACTCTGTTGATTCAAGCGATTGAAAAAGCGGGCTTCCCGAAAGGTACGATTAACCTTCTATGCGGTAAAGGCTCAGTCGTTGGCAGCCACTTGGTGCAGCATCAAGACGTTGATCAAATTGTCTTTACAGGTTCTGTGTCGACCGGCCAACGCATACTGAAAGATTCAGCGCAACGCGCCACACCATCTGTGATGGAGCTGGGTGGTAAATCGGCCGCTATCGCACTGAAAGATGTGAGTCTCGAAACACTTTTGAAAAGTGTCCAGGTCGGTATTTTCTTTAACGCTGGTCAAGTGTGCTCGGCAATGTCTCGTTTGCTGATTCAAAAAGAGCGTTATGAAGAAGTAAAAGCGGCGGTAGTGGAAATGGCAAAAAGCCTAACTATTGGTCAAGGCGAAAGCCAGCCGGACATCACACCGTTGGTATCGGCTGATCAACAAGCACGCGTGCTTGAAATGATAGAACAAGCAAAAGCCGACGGCGCGAACATCCTAACGGGTGGGTACGCCCCTGATTTGTCGGGTTACTTTGTGGCACCGACGGTGATTGAAGCCTTACCAGATATGCGTATTGCTCAAGAAGAAGTGTTTGGCCCTGTACTGGTAATTACACCGTTTGAAACCGAGCAAGAGGCCGTTGAAATCGCGAATGGCACCGATTTTGGCCTGGTCGCTGGTGTCTTTGGTGAAAGCCTAAACCAAACATTGCGTGTGGCACAGCAACTGCGTGGTGGACAAGTGTTCATCAATGAATGGTTTGCTGGTGGCATCGAAACACCATTTGGTGGCGTGGGCTTGTCCGGGTTTGGGCGAGAAAAAGGACAAGAAGCGATTTATAGCTACGTCCAGACACGCAATATTGCCATTCGTTTGCAGTAAGACAGCAACGTATAGCTACCGTGTAACTGTATTTTCATCACCTCGTACCGGCTTGGATTTCAGACCACAAGCTAGGGCGAGGTTGATGGAATCACAACAAATCTGACTGCGGTTTGTAAACACGGAAATTCTGAACAAGGTAGTTGGAGTATAAGTGATGAGAAAGTGGCTCTGTATTATTTGCGGCTTAATCTATGATGAAGCACAAGGTTGGCCATCCGATGGCATTGCACCAGGAACAGCATGGGAAGATGTACCGGATGACTGGTTATGTCCTGACTGTTTAGTGGGTAAGGCCGATTTTGAAATGATCGAAATTACCGACGATGCGCCACTAGAAGAGGTTGCAGCGGTGTCTTCGGTGTCGGTAGAAGCGTCTGTTCAGCCAAATACGGCTCAGCCTCTTCCATCTGAAGTTACTCAACCTGTATTCTCAAATGACCCTATCGTTATCATCGGCAGTGGCCACAGTGGTTACCAGTTGGCAGCGGCACTTAGAGCACAATCTGAAACGGTTCCGATCACTGTCTTTACCGCTGATGATGGCGCACTGTACAGCAAGCCTGCCTTGTCTAATGCACTGGTCATGAATAAAGACGGCGACGCGCTACAAAGTGAGAGCGCGTTGGAGTGGGAAAGCCGTCTCAACATCCGAGTTTACCCGCATACCCGTGTTGAACAGATCGATCGTGCCAATTCAACGTTACATACCTCCATCGGTAAATACGCCTACAGCCGCTTGGTACTGGCAACAGGTGCATCACCGATTGAAATCCCAATTGAGGGCGATCGCTCTTGGGTTATGAGTGTGAACGACTTAGTTGATTACCGCCGTTTCAGAGCGGAGCTGCAAGACAAAAAGCGCATCGCGATCCTAGGTGATGGCTTAATTGGCTGTGAGTTCGCAAATGATCTGATCGAAAGCGGTTATGAAGTAACAGTTATCGGGTTGGGTCAATGGCCAATGGAGCGTTTGATCCCGCAACAGTTGGGTGAATCATTACAAAGCGCACTTGCCGATCGAGGCGTGCAATGGGCTCTACAAGACAGTATCACCAGAATCGAGCCAAGGTCCGCATCCAGTGCGGTTTTACATCTAAACAGTGGCAAGCAGATTGAAGCAGATCTAGTGCTGAGCGCGGTTGGACTCAAGCCAAATGTTTCTCTGGCTGATCGCGCGGGGCTTGAAGTAGGCCGGGGCATTAAAGTGAATCAATTCGGCCAGACGAGTGATGAGAATATTTACTCGCTAGGTGATTGTGTTGAAACTGAGCAAGGTTGGCAGCCCTATATTGCACCGATTAATCAAATGATCCCTTCTGTAGCGAAAAGCTTGCTAGGCGATGTCGCCCCTATCTCGTTAACACCAACTCCAGTGATTGTAAAAACGCCGATTCTTCCACTCACGATTTTCACGGTAGCCGCTGAAGAACAGGGACAATGGTACATCGAGACCCAAGCAGATGAATTGACCGCTGCGTTTTATTCACCAGAAGGAGCAATGCTCGGTTTTGCGTTGCTAGGAAGAAAAGTACAGTCATTACGCGGCCCTTGGCTAGATCAATTGTCATTGAAACTGTCAGCAGCGTAGCGGAGAAAAAAGATGATTCATTTACCCAATGATGACGTGACGTGTGGTTGGTACCATGCGTTGCCAAGTATTCCAGAAAAATCGGCGTTAAAAGGTAAACAAAGTGCTGACTATGCCGTGTTAGGTGCCGGTTTCGCAGGCTTAGCTATGGCAAGACGTTTAGCTGAACTTATGCCTAATGCACGAATTATACTGATTGATGCGCAACGTATCGGCCAAGGGGCTTCAGGAAGAAATTCGGGCTTTGTTATCGATTTGCCTCATAAGTTTTCACTTGAGCATCCCGACCCTGAGCACAAGCAAAAGTTATTATCACTCAACCGTTCTGCGATTGCTCAGCTAAACACTTTAGTGTCGAAGCACAGTATTTCTTGTCAGTGGTCAGCAAAGGGCAAATATCAAGGAGCCGTAGGGGCGCGCGGTGAAGCGTATCTCGATCACTTTGAGCACCTAATGAAAGACCTTGGCGAACCATTCTTCCATGTTAATGGCAGTGAGCTGGCGAAAGTCTTGGGAACCAACTACTACAGCCGCGCAATTTACACGCCAGGTGGTTATTTAATGCAACCTGCTGCTTTGGTACGTGGGCTAGGGGAAAGCCTTCCAGAGAACGTCGAGGTGTTAGAGAACTCGCCAATCCGCAAGCTCAGTAAAGAAAACGGTTGCTGGGTATTACATGGAGATAGTGGCTCTGTTGAAACCCCTGAACTGCTGCTTGGGACCAGCATTTTTACTCGGGAGTTTGGTTATCTTAAAAACAGACTACTTCCAGTGATGACGTTTGCAAGCTGGACGCGTCCATTAACCGACGCAGAAATGCAGCGATACGGAGGAGAGCTGAATTGGGGCCTAACTCCAGCTGATCATGCGGGAACGACGTTACGTATGACCGCCGATCGACGTATTTTGATCCGCAATACTTACAAACACGTGCCGAAATATGGCTCAAGCATGAACGATAAAGTCAGAGAACAAATTCGCGACGATCATCGTCAGGTCTTTCTGGCGCGTTATCCCGAGCTGGCCGACGTACCATTTACTCACACATGGGGTGGGGTGTATGCCATCTCTCGTAACTTTACTAACTTTTTCGGTCAATTAGATGAAGGTGTTTATGCCAGCGCTTGTGACAATGGTGTTGGTGCTGCGTGGGGAACCATTTCTGGAACACTGTTAGCTGACTATGTCGTTGGTGCGACATCTAAATCATTGGATGACATACAGCAAGTGACAGGAATGCCTTGTTTGAATCCGCCAGAGCCTTTTTTAGGTTTGGGAGTAAAAACGCGTATCCAATTAGCAAAATGGCAAAGCCGGAGTGAATTATGAAGCAAGTCAAACTTGTTGATAGTAAAAGTCTAGATTTCAATGTTCGTGGTGATACGCCGGGAATGGCGTATGTTGCCAGGGCGTTAAGCCCAGAAATTTCACCAAACATTGGCGTAGGCTTTGCTAAATGGGAAGGCGCTAAAGTGGCTTGGACAGTGCTTTATGATGAAGTTATTTTCGTGATTGAAGGCTGTTTCGAGCTGACCGCAAATGGTGAAACACATTTTGTGCACCCAGGTCAGATGCTGTGGATACCGGAAGGAACTGAATTGGTTTATGGTGGGCATGCTCTGTTCGGCTATGTGGTTCATCCAGGAAACTGGAAAGAGTTACATGGTATTGAATGACTTTTATCATTTAGTAGTGTTACGGAAAGGCAAAATAAAAATCCGATTTTTACCCATGAGTTTTCGTAAAAGAACTTAATCTCAATGGAGCAAGGGTTTCTTACTTGCTATGTTTCTTGGTCACGTTTCCAGACGTGTTAGACCTTCTCAATTGCTATTTTATCTATCAAAAAGGGAAGCCTTGGCTTCCCTATAATGAGTCTTCTTTTGGCTTGGCTAAATCTTTTATTTTAGCTCAAATTTACCCTGCATGATTGCCCAGTGACCCGGGAACGAACAGAAGAATGAATAGTCACCGCCGGCTTTCATTTTCTCAGTACTGAACGTAATGCTGGTGCTTTCACCGCCACCAATTACTTTTGTGTGAGCGTAGACGCGATCATCGTTTGGTTTTACGTAGTTATTTTCTGCTCCAGCTGCCATGCCATCAGTACCGACTGCTTGTAGGTTGGCTGTGTCAGAGATGACCACGTTGTGACCCATCGATTGCGCTGGCATCTTACCTGTGTGATTCAGCGTCAGTTTTACCTCTTTACAAGTGGCTGGTACGCTCAATGTTTTAGTAGAAAACTGCATCATATCGTTAGCATCTAATGACACTTCACACTCGGCACTGGCTTGGGCACCAAAGCTCATTCCGACTAATGCGAAGGTTGTTGCTAATAAACGTAAAGACATATAACACTCTCCATTTTGTATTTTAGGCTGACTTGGATTGATCTTATCCAATAGTTCTCATTATCAGCCAATTTTCACTCCAAAAACGTGCTTCAATCGGTATATTGACGTTTTGTTGCAAGCTTGTACTGGTCAGTTCCGCTATTTGATCACTCAAATACCTTATTTCATGCGATTGCGTGAGTTAAATCAAAAATCGTGATGAACCAGAGTTAAGGTGAAATTAATCTCGCTAAACGGGTGGAAGAATCGTTTGGTTTTAAGGTATTGGAGAGGTTTCGAGAAAGAAGCTCAGCTAAATTGCTGAGCTTCTATAGAACAGACGACAAGTAAACCTAGCGAGTTTGCTTTAACGTGTGCAACACATCATGCAGTGAAGGTGCGACAGTATGGCCTAATTGCTTTATTTCGTCACAAGGCTCAACCAAATCAGGGATTTGATAAGTGATCATGTTCGCTGCTACCGCAGCACGCACGCCATTATTTGAATCTTCAAAGGCGAGACATTTGATTGGATCTACGCTTAGACGACTTGCTGCAAGCAGGTAGATCTCTGGATCAGGTTTGCCGTGTGACACTTCACAGCCCGTCGTTAAGTTGTCGAAATACTTGCTTAGGCCCGCTAATTCCAACTTCTTCTGTGCCACTTCTTTTGCTGTAGAAGTGGCGACTGCAATTGGCAATCCTTGGCCTTTCAACCACTCAAGCAGCTCAATCACCCCTTCTTTTACCGGTATCGCTTGGTGCTTAACCACAGCGTCGTAACGGTCGCGCCACTCTTGGTGTAAGCGGTCAAGATCATCCCCATAAGCTTTACGAAAAATCACTTCAATGCCCGCTGCATTGCGACCAATGATTGAAAGGTAAACATCTTTATAGAAGGGTAGGTTCTGGGCTTCACATGCTTCTTGGAAAATATGCATACAGACGCGCTCAGTATCAAGGAGCAAACCATCCATATCAAAAATAGCAGCTTGGTAGTTCATTACATTAAGACTTTTTGGTTGGGATGGCGCATTTTGACACAAGCAGATCGGTTTTTCTTCTAAAAATTAGAACTTGATTTTGATCCTATGAGTTCACATTGCCTCTGAACACACTATACACAGAGTCTATAAATTAGGTGTGAAATATAATGTTTTTAAAATTATAAAATTCAGTTAAATAGATAAAACTCTATCTTAATATAAGCTAGAGTTTTATTAATATTCTATTGTTATTTTAACTATTGGATAATTTATTAATAGTTAAAATTAATAATAAAATAATACCAAATCACGATTGTTTACGACTGCATGAGTGTACCAGCTCTTGACTTCAGATATTTGTTGCTCTGATAAGCCTCCGAAGTCAACGTTATCTTGGTGAATATCTTGATTTTTTATCATAAAAACAACAGGGAAATCGTCAGGGAATGGGAATTTTATAGGATAATCGGTATTAGTGAATGGAATATCGCAGAAATCGTTTACATCGCAAGGATACCAAGAGTTATTGGATAAGTAATAACCAGTTATCTTACATATAGCTTCAAGCAAGTAAGCATAGGCGTAACCCAAGTGACTGTATTTTATCTCTTCAGACAACATTTGCATAAGAAGCTCTTCAGCTCGGATGCTTTCGCCACTACTTTCCAGCATTTCATTAATCACTTTAAAGGAGTCTTGACACCTTTCCATGATGGCTTTTTCTAGCTCTGGATTACGCTCATTCTTTAGTACGTTAAAAACCTTTTCAGTATCTAATGAATATACTGTCGCCCCATATCCCATATTTTTATTCTCCTCACTTTTATACAGTTAAATTCATTTAAGTGTTTTTATCGAAGGGATTATATTTTGATGTTTTTTGAAGGTAAAGTGTATACATAGAGGTTGTATTTATTATGATGAACTTTGAAAGTTTAGATTCTTAAAATAAATACTATATATTTAATTTTATTAGATCTGGCTCATAAAAATACCTTAACTATTATTGTGTTTATTGTTAAGGGTTATTAAATCTGTGAGGTGGTTCAAGACAATAAAATTTAGAAGAAAATACCGTCAAACTTAGGTGGCTATTCTATCTGAGCACTCAGCTCACTACTTATAGTGGGCTGAGTGAGCGGTTGGGCATCGGCTCTTTATTTGGCGATGAATATGCCATATTAGGTGATATTCGTTAGTGTCTATTTTATCCCCAGCCGTTTTGCTAATCGGTGCAAATTGCCGTTATCTAATTCAAGCTGACGTGCCGTTGCTGCCCAGTTGCCTTGGTTTTTTTCCAGAGCTCGAACAATCATCGCTTTTTGGAAGGCGTCTGTGGCAGGCTTTAATCCGCCTTCTGGTAGCTCAAGCCGAGATTTTTGTTCCGTTTTTTCAACGTTCTTGATGTTCTGATTCGGCGTTCGAATATCAAAATCTTGCTCAACTAACTCAATGTCCATGGCGTGAGTACGCGCCTTTGCCAAAACACCAGCACGTTTAATGACATGTTCAAGCTCTCGCACGTTGCCTGGCCATGAATAGTCTTTAAGTGCCAGCACCAAAGCAGGAGACAAACGAATGCTGTTTAATCCCAATTTGCTTCTTAAGCGTTCGGCGAAAAAGCCTGCGAGTAATACCACATCGTCTTCACGTTCACGAAGAGGTGGAACATGAAGCGGGAAGACACTTAAACGATGATACAAGTCGGCTCGGAAGCGACCAGCAGTCACTTCTTCATGCAATATGCGGTTAGTGGCGGCGACAATGCGTGTGTTGACTCGAATATGACGGTCATCACCCACACGTTGAATGTCGCCGTATTGTAGAGCTCGAAGTAACTTGGCTTGCAGCTCTAACGACAGTTCGCCGACTTCATCCAAAAACAGTGTGCCGCCGTCGGCTTGTTCGAACTTACCCTTACGATTACTGATTGCGCCTGTGAATGCGCCTTTGATATGGCCGAACAACTCGCTTTCCGCGACTGACTCCGGCAGCGCCGCACAGTTGAGGTAAACCAAAGTATTGCTAGAGCGGCTAGAACGATGGTGAATAGCGCTAGCAACCAACTCTTTACCTACGCCCGTTTCTCCCATCACCAGCACAGACAATTCCGTATCGGCGACTGCATCAATCTGCTCTTGAAGATTCTTCATACCCTGAGAGTTGCCAATGATTTCGTTACTTAAGGTGCGCTTCTCGGCGTAAGAATCACGTGGCAGGCTCGCTTGTGTCTCTAGTTGTTCTAGTAGGAGTGCAGTGTGCAAGCCACCTGCTGCCAATGCGCTGACAAAACGTAACTCTTGGTTGCGTAGCCCATCAAATTGGTTGGGGTCGAAGGCGTCAATCGTAATGGCACCAATCAGTTGATCGTCGATCAGCAGAGGTAAACCAATGCAGGAATGGACATGCAGTTTGTCATCGTGGTTAGGGATCAAACCATCGTATGGATCAGGTAAGTCGCTGTCAGAGGGAAAGCGCACGATATCGCCTGCTCGGGCAATGGCTTCTAATCTTGGGTGCTGCTCAATGGAGAAACGGCGTCCAAGCACTTCTTTCGCCAATCCATTGATCGCTAAAGGTTTAAAGTGCTGGTCTTCATACAAAAGAAGGGCTGAAGAGTCACACTTCAATACCTCTCGAATCGTGGTTAATAACGTATCGAAGCGAGCCTGTTGAGTGAGCGCCGAGTTAAGGTCTTGCGTGATGTGTAGCCATTGCGCGATTAAAGAAGTCATAGCCAATACCAATTGTGTCAATATGACTATTGTAGTGTCTTAATGACAATTTTCAACTGTGTCTAAATGACACTTGTTAAGGTTGGGTTTTAATTAAGATGTTGAAATATATGGCAATTAAAAGTTGGCACGCCCAGTGCAATACAAGAAGAAATTATTTTTGTTTATCCCGTCATTCAAGGTAGTAATTATGACAATTCACGTAAAAAACAACATCCACTGGGTAGGTCAACGCGATTGGGAAGTTCAAGACTTCCACGGTACAGAATACAAAATGACAAAAGGTACCAGCTACAACAGTTATCTAATTCGTGAAGAGAAAACCGTATTGATTGATACGGTCGATCATCGATTCAGTCAACAATTCATCCAAAATTTAGAAATGGAAATCGACCTTAAGTCTATCGACTTTATTGTGGTAAACCATGCTGAAGAAGATCACTCAGGCGCATTGTCGGCATTGATGGAGAAGATTCCGAACACGCCAATTTACTGTACAGAAGCGGCGATTGATTCGATTGTGGGTCATCACCACCATCCTGAGTGGAACTTCAAAACCGTAAAAACGGGCGACAGCATCGATATTGGTAACGGTAAGCAATTGGTGTTCGTGGAAGCGCCGATGCTGCATTGGCCAGACAGCATGATGACTTACCTAACGGGCGATGCAGTGTTATTCAGTAACGACGCATTTGGTCAGCACTACTGCGATGAACGCTTATTCAATGATGAAGTGGATCAAAATGAGTTGATGGAACAGTGTTTGCGTTACTACTCAAACATCCTAACGCCATTCAGCAGCTTGGTAACCGCTAAAATCAAAGAAGTGCTGAGCTTTAATTTGCCTGTCGACATGATCGCAACATCACACGGTATTGTATGGCGCGATAATCCGGTTCAAATCATCGAGCAATACTTGGCATGGGCAGACAACTATCAAGAAGATCGCATTACGATTTTCTACGACTCTATGTCAAACAACACTCGAATGATGGCTGATGCCATTGCGCAAGGCATTCACGATGTCGACCCTGGCGTGGCGGTCAAAGTCTTTAATGTCTCTAAGCATGATAAGAATGAAATTCTCGCCAACGTATTCCGCTCAAAAGGCATCTTGGTTGGTTCTTCTACCATGAATAACGTCATGATGCCGAAGATCGCAGGCATGCTAGAAGAAATTACCGGTCTGCGCTTTAAGGCGAAGAAAGCCGCTGCATTCGGTAGCTACGGGTGGAATGGTGGCGCGGTGGATCGTATCCATGCTCGATTGACCGACGCAGGTTTTGAAACCGCAGTGAGCTTGAAAACCAAATGGCGACCAGATGGTAAAGCGATGCGTGAGTGTCGCGAACATGGTCAAAACATCGCGAAATTGTGGGCAAAGCATGACCTGACAAGTCCTGTTATTTCTCCGGCGATTGTGGCGTCTGCACCACAAGTTCAATCACAACCCGCTGCGCCAGCGACAACACAAGCTGTGATAGATGCTGCTCCTAATAACCCTACTACCGAGGCGCATCCCGCAGATTGTCAATGCATGGTGTGTACAGTTTGTAATTGGGTATACGACCCAGCTAAAGGTGAGCCTAATCAAGGCGTTGAACCGGGTACGGCATGGTCTGAAGTGCCAGATTACTTCTTGTGCCCAGAATGTCACTTGGGTAAAGACGTCTTTGTCGAATACAACGGGTAAGGGGGCGAATATGCAAGCACCTATTGTGATTATTGGTAGCGGCTTTGCGGCTTACCAATTGGTGAAAACAGTGCGTCGAATTGACGCACATATTCCGCTGCAAGTGTTTACTGCTGATGATGGCGCGGAATACAACAAGCCTGATTTGAGTCATGTATTCAGCAACAAGCAAACCGCCCAAGACTTGGTAGTTAAAAGTGGTGAGGCGTTCGCACAGGAACACAACATCGAACTGTTCGCCCATACCATGATTGAGCATGTCGACGTGCAAGCTCAGCAAGTGGTCGCCAACGGCCAAACCTATCCTTACTCCAAACTGGTGCTTGCGACAGGCGCGAAAGCCTTTGTGCCACCAATATCTGGCGATGCAGCACCTGAGGTGATAACGCTAAACTCGCTACAAGAATATCAATTAGCGGAAGAGCAAATTAGCCGTGCGAAACGAATTCTAGTAATGGGTGGTGGTTTGATCGGCGTCGAGATCGCCATGGATCTCGCAACCAGTGGTAAAGCAGTTACGGTGGTTGAGCCAAATCCCCGTTTGCTCGCTAACTTGATTCCTGAATTCGTCGCATTGCCGCTTGAAAATCAACTTAAGCAGCAAGGTATTCAACTTGCCTTGGAGACTGGAGTTGTCGCGATCAATCACTCGGATGATTCGCTGGTGGCAAGCTTGAGCAAAGGTAAGGCAATCGAAGCTGATGTAGTGATTTCAGCGGCGGGTTTACGTGCTAACACTTGGTTAGCGAAGGCTTGTGGGTTGAGTATCAATAAAGGCATCGAGGTGGATGCTCGATTACAGACATCAGCAGCCAATGTATTTGCATTAGGCGATTGCGCTGAGATCCAAGGTCGAATGATGCCGTACCTCCAACCGATCGTGCTAAGTGCCAATGCTTTGGGCAAACAACTACTGGGGCAAGAAGCAGAGTTGAAACTACCGCCCATGATGGTAAAGGTCAAAACGCCGAGCTACCCAATTCAATTGGCAGGCGATTTTAGTTCGGTGACGAACTGGAGCGTGCAGATTTCTCAAACAGGCATTGCCGCGAAAGCAGAAGATGAAAATAGCCGACTCATGGGCTTCGTCGTGACGGGAGAACAAGTTACGCAAGCATTTCCATTGCTTCGAGAGTTGTCTCAAGCCGGTCAGGCTTAACCGATTTAAACGAAAAGAATTGTAATTAGAGAGGGTATTATTATGTCGCATCTACGAATTCCTAAAGACTGGACTGTTCAACGTTCAACGCCTTTCTTCACTAAAGACAATGTGCCACCAGCGCTACTTACTCATCACAATACCGCTGAGGGTGTGTTTGGGCAGCTGTGCGTCATGGAAGGGCAAGTGACTTACTACGGCTTTGCTGATGAAAATGCCACAGAAGCAGAAGCAGTGGTGGTGATTAATGCAGGCCAGTTTGCTACAAGTCCACCGCAGTACTGGCACCGCATTGAGATGAGCGATGATGCTCAGTTCAACATCAATTTCTGGTCGAACAAGGACAAGAGTGGGCAAGCGATGTTCCACGCTAAGCAGTAGTGAACCTTTGTAAGTGCTTTGACTGTTACGCTAATCGTCAAGTAAAGGGGTGTAGAAGGCGCAATAAACGGACTGCAATGCAGGATCATCGAGACCGAGGAAAGAGAAATCACGAGTAATGATTTCAATTCTTTAGTAGCATGTTACGAAACATTTCAGTCAGGTGAACTAAGGGAAGCGTGCAATGGAAAAACAACGAGTAGCATTTATTGGTCTGGGTGTGATGGGATACCCAATGGCTGGTTACCTCAGTAAAGCGGGCTTTGAAACCAAAGTATACAACCGCACAAAAGCGAAAGCCGACAAATGGGCTGAAGAATACCAAGGTGTGGCTTGTGAAACACCACGTGAAGCCGCAGAAGGCTGTGATATCGTTTTTACCTGTGTGGGTAATGATGATGACGTTCGTAGCGTTGTTTACGGTGAAGAAGGCATTCTGGTTGGCTTGAAAGCGGATGCAGTGTTAGTGGATCACACGACGACTTCTGCAGACCTAGCGGTTGAGCTGGCTGAAGCGTGTGTTAAGTACGGCAACCACTTCATTGATGCGCCAGTTTCTGGTGGTCAAGCGGGCGCAGAAAATGGTGTTCTAACCATCATGTGTGGGGGTGAACAAAGCATTTTTGATCGTGTCTCTCCAGCGATGGATGTGTACGCGAAGCAGATGACACTACTGGGCGAAAACGGTCAGGGTCAACGTTGTAAGATGGTAAACCAAATCTGTATTGGTGGCGTTTTACAAGGTCTGAGTGAAGCTTTGCTGCTGGCACAAAAATCAGGCTTGGACATTGCTCAAGTTGTAGAAACGTTGAAGCACGGCGCAGCAGGCTCATGGCAGATGGAAAACCGCGCAAATACGATGGCGGAAGATAAGTTCGATTTTGGCTTCGCTATTGATTGGATGCGCAAAGACTTGGGTTTCTGCCTGCAAGAAGCAGAGCGAGTGGGTCTAGAGCTTCCACTGACTAAGAAAGTGGATGAGCAATACGCAGACCTTCAACGTGATGGTTTAGGTCGCATGGATACATCAGTACTGATCAAAGCGGTCGCTAAAAATCAGTAGTTGATGAATCAGTAATAGATAAACAGTTCTTTGGTATCAAAGAGCTTAAAGAAATCTAAGTTAATCATAATGAATCTCCTTGAGCATGGTTTGTAACTAGTGATTAAGGATTAGTAATTTGAAATCAGGAGGTGCTGTTGGGCACCTCCTTTTTTATGTCTTTTAATCACACAGCGTGACGATCACAGCGTTCGCTTACTTGTTTAAGCCTAGTGCAATCTCAAGACCTTTGCCGTACGCTTCGTCCGCTTGGTATGCGTGTTGAACGTGGCGCTGTTGGATGAACTCTGGTACACCGTCCATTGCGCGAGCTGTGTTGTCGAACAGAGTTTGACGTTGCTCTTCACTCATCAGACGGAATAGGTCACCCGCTTGGCTGAAGTAGTCTTCGTCTACACGGTGATCGTAGTGATCAGCGTTGCCGTTGATGCGTAGAGGTGGCTCAGAGTAATCTGGTTGCTCTGCCCATTCTTGTTTGTAGTTTGGCTCGTAACCTAGTGTTGAACCAAAGTTGCCATCAACGCGCATTGCGCCATCGCGGTGGTAGCTGTGAACAGGGCAACGAGGTGCGTTCACTGGGATTTGATGGTGGTTCACACCTAGACGGTAACGCTGAGCATCGCCGTAAGCGAACAGACGACCTTGTAGCATCTTATCTGGAGAGAAGCCGATGCCAGGTACTACTGCAGCTGGGTTGAACGCTGATTGCTCAACTTCTGCGTAGAAGTTTTCTGGGTTACGGTTCAGTTCAAACTCACCAACTGGGATCAGTGGGTAGTCTTTTTGAGACCATACACGTGTTAGGTCGAATGGGTTGAAGTTGACTTCATCCGCTTCTAGCTCAGGCATGATCTGTACGTACATCTTCCATTTAGGGAAGTCTTGACGTTCAATCGCTTCGTAAAGGTCACGGTGATGGCTTTCGCGGTCTTTACCTACGATTGCTTCTGCTTCTTGGTCAGTTAGGTTTTTGATGCCTTGCTGAGTTTTTAAGTGGAATTTCACCCAGTAACGCTCGTTTTCTGCGTTGATGAAGCTGAATGTGTGGCTACCAAAACCATGCATATGACGGTAAGACGCTGGGATACCTCGGTCACTCATTACGATAGTCACTTGGTGGAATGCTTCTGGTAGTGATGTCCAGAAATCCCAGTTGTTGGTAGAGCTACGCATGTTAGTGCGAGGGTCGCGTTTTACTGCGTGGTTTAGGTCTGGGAATTTTAGTGGGTCACGTAGGAAGAATACTGGTGTGTTGTTACCAACCAAGTCCCAGTTACCTTCTTCAGTGTAGAATTTAAGTGCGAAACCACGGATGTCGCGTTCTGCGTCTGCTGCACCGCGCTCACCAGCTACGGTAGTGAAGCGAGCAAATAGTTCTGTTTTTTTGCCGATGTCAGAGAAGATTTTAGCGCGAGTGTATTTTGTGATGTCGTGCGTTACTGTGAACGTACCGTAAGCACCAGAACCTTTTGCGTGCATACGACGCTCAGGGATCACTTCGCGGTCAAAGTGTGCCAATTTTTCAAGGAACCAAACGTCTTGTAATAGTTGAGGGCCACGAGGACCTGCAGTCATAACGTTTTGGTTATGTGCGACAGGGCAACCTGCTGCTGTAGTCAATTTCTTGTTTGTCATTTTTCTTCCCCCTCCAGGGCTCAATACCTTAGAAACTGTAGAGGAGGTTATTACGGAAAAGCTGGAGGAGAAAACTGATATTGCTTATCAATTCAATAGATGGTGACTATGGTCGAAACTATATTAGAATCAGAAATTTACTACATTAGTTTGATTGACATAACAATCGACGTTCTCGAATACGATTGACTGGGGGGGAGCGCTATCCAGTTAGCGTGTCTGCGATGCTAGTAATATCGCCCCTTAAATGAAGTTTTACGTGTCATCAAAGGGGCGAAAGGGGGAAGTAATTAAGAGTACTTCACTTCAAGTTGTTCAGCTTTTGCAAATGCTGGGTGTGTCGCGAGCTGTTTCCCATAACGTTCAATATTAGGGAAGTGATTAACTAAACCAAACTTTTGAACCAATTCGACAATGAAAGACATCATGATGTCTGCGCCAGTCAGACGCTCTTCTACTAGGTAAGTTTTGCCTTCTAAGGATTGCTCGAAGTAGCCTAGTACATTCATTGCTTCCTTGTCGGCATAGCCTGATAAAAACTGAGTTTCATTTGGCTCTTTGCTTACGAAGATTTTTAGCAGCATAGGTAAAATTGCGGAGCTTTCTGCAAAGTGCATCCATTGCAAATATTCTGTGTGTGCTTTTGTACCGCGCTCAGGAGCAAAGGCTCCGTCACTGTATTTCTCAATCAAATATTCGGTCATTGCACCTGACTCAATGATAATCTCGCCGTTATCTTCAAGAACAGGTGACTTTCCTAATGGGTGAACACTTTTTAGTTCTGGCGGTGCCATGAAGGTCACGGAATCACGGACATAGGGTACAATTTCGTAATTTACATCTAGCTCTTCAAGTAACCAAATGATGCGCTTTGAACGAGACTGATTGAGGTGGTGAAGTTTAATCATTTACATATCCCTTTTTATAATGGGTCGTTAATCTGTACTACAAGTTTGCCGAAATTCTTACCTTCCAACAGACCGATGAATGCTTCTGGCGCATTATGCAGTCCTTGTACTAGATGTTCGCGGTATTGGATCTTTCCTTCTGCCAACCATTGATTAATATCTTGCGCAAATTCACCGTAACGATGTCCGTAATCATCAAAAATGATGAAGCCCTGCACCTTGATTCGTTTGGTCAGGAGCTTACCCATTAGTAATGGAAGATGGTCGGTACCTTCAGGCAGCTCTGTCGCGTTGTACTGAGAAATCAAACCACAAAGTGGGATACGCGCATTTGTATTCAGAAGTGGCAATACAGCCTCGAATACTTTGCCACCTACGTTTTCGAAGTAAACATCGATACCTTTGTCACAGGCATTTTTCAGTTGTTCTGCAAAGTCTTCAGCTTTGTGATCAATACACTCATCGAAACCAAGCACCTCGTTAGCGTAACGGCATTTTTCTTCTCCGCCTGCTATACCAACAACTCGGCAACCTTTGATTTTACCAATTTGACCAACTGTTGCGCCTACAGGCCCCGTAGCAGCTGCTACCACGATGGTTTCCCCTGGTTTTGGCTGACCAATGTCGAGTAAACCCATGTACGCGGTAAATCCTGGCATACCTGCAACGCCTAGCGCGTAAGAAGGATTTTTCGGTTCTTTACCAAGTTTAATGACCATCTCACCAGTTGAGATAGCGTAGTCTTGCCAGCCAACAGTGTAGGCAAGAACCCATTCACCTGCTTCGTAATCTGGGTGGTTTGATGCTTCTACCTGACAAACTGTACCACCGACCATTACGTCATCAATTGCAACAGGGTCAGCGTATGATTCGGCATCACTCATGCGACCACGCATGTATGGATCTAGAGATAAATAAACCGTTCTCAATAGCATTTCACCCTCTTTCGGAGTCGGTTTCGTTACCTCTTCTAAACGAAAGTTTTCTTGTGTCGGTGCACCATGGGGACGTGACGCGAGTACTATTCTGCGATTTGTTGCGTTAGTCATATCTATCTCACTTGTTGATTAGACCGGTCGTCTAGCATTTGTTTCAAAATATCCCGCTTATGTAAAGCGGGAAGGTTTACTGTGTTAACACTGACGCTTTTTCTGACAGTGAAACGTGTGTAGGGTGTTCATTCTGCTTCCACGCCGCCCGTTATGGGCAAGTGCGCGTATTCTGCAGTAAGTGTTGAGTATAGGTCAGACTTTGCGTCAATGCTGCCTGATCTTGATAAAGTTTGTTCAGCAAGCTAGCGCCATTCCAAAGGTAGTATATCTGCCTTGCTAATAACGCACTGTCACCATTGGGGATTGAGCCATCTTGAATGCCGATGTCAATGCAATCCGCTATCGCTTGAATGGTTTTGTCTGCTCCTTGGCGTAATGCCAAGCGCATTGACTCAGAGAGATCGGAGACTTCTGCACTTAACTTAACCAATAAACATTTGTTCGCATTACACACGTCGTCTTCTACTTTGACCATTTCTTCGAAATAGCTCATTAGGCGTTGGTAGCCACTCAGTTCAGTATTGGTAAAGCGTGCGTTTAAACGCTCAAAATACTTAGTAAAGTAGTCTTGAATCATCGCTTCACCAAATTGTTCTTTGGATTTGAAGTAATGATAAAACGACCCTTTTGGCACTGCGGCCTTTTTTAATAGCTCTGAAAGACCAACACTCGTGAACCCTCGGTTTACGATCAACTCGTATCCGACGTCGAGAATATGTTGGCGTGTGTCATTCGTCTTTGCGTTCATGAAGTGTACTATAGGATGAATTAGACCAGTCGTCTAGTATTTGTTGTGGGTTATTTAATCAGCTCATACTCAATAACAAAGAGCGTGTCGGTATTTGGGTAGATTTCTCGAATTAACTGCTTGAGTTTTGGTAGTTCGATGGCTTCTTGTTCTGCATGAAACTCATTAATATCTTCAAAGTGAAGTGGTTCTACAGAACGTATCTTGATATCGCAGACTTTACGATCCGTTTCTAAGGTAAAAACTTCGACTTCTGTATTGGGAACGTAATGGCTTTCTGATTCATCTCGAATCGTTATCGTCTTTTTGCCTGACGTGATCAACGGGGTTAAGAATTCAAAAAAAGTAATCTTGGTTGGATGAGATGGCATGATGTACTCGTTAGTCTGGTTGTTTGGCGTAATTATATACCCAAATCCCCCAGAGATTCCTGTATTACTAGAACGACCGAGTGCGGATGAAGCGAATTAACTTGGCACTAAAGTAACCTGAGATAACGCCTATCCAGTTGGTGCTGAGATCATCAAAACTAAATGATCGATTTGGAATAAAAAGTTGGCTCATTTCTTCCATTGAAACGATAGCCAACAGCAGTAGCAAAAGACGAATCCCAAAAACGTCGGTTTTATTCGGGCTCACCAGAGAAGGGAACGTGAAAACCGATAAAAAGCCGATCAATAAACTGAAAGTAAAGTGAAGCGTACTCGATCCGCCTAAGTAGGTTTCCATTTGCAGGTAAGCAGTATGGTGTAGGTCAGAGCTTTTCCACAAAGAGAGTGAAGCGGTTAGCATCAGGACTAAAACAAAACTCGTGCGTGCCAGTATTAAAGCCATAATTAACCTATTGGAAAGAAGCCTAAGTAACGTTTTACAAAGTACAGTGCAGCTAAATTCTGGATAGCCATGCCAATTGCCATTGCCCACGCTGCACCAATCACCCCAAACATTTGGCAAAGCGTAACAAGTAGGCAGATGGACACCGTACCGGAGGAAATTGTAATGTATTTCATGGTTCTCTCATGACCACTCATTAATAATAAAAAACCTACTGAACCAGTCGCAACATTGACTAACTGCCCCAGAGAAAGGACGACTAATAGTGGCGCCGCGGCGAGAAACTCCCCACCAAAAAACTGCATTACAAACTCGGGGAAGAGGGTGCAAATAATTACGGGAACAAGCGCTAAACCAACATTGGCTCGGCACGCCAAGCGGCTCAGATTCTGCAGTTTGCGCATGTGGCGCTCTTTGTAGAGAGAGGCAAACATCGGGGCGACCACAAAGTTAATGGTAATCAGCACAAAGCCAATCAGTAGTGATGTACGTTGGGCTGCGGCTAACAAACCGAGTTCCGTTGTTGAGATGAAAAAGCCCGCAATAACAAGGCTTCCCCACTGAAGAACATTCGTGAAGATACTGCCAACCCAGACTTGCTTGGCAGAAGCGACCATTTTTTTGTTTGGTACGAAAGCCGATGTTTGATATTGATCTGAGCCAAGCCAATTGGCACTAGATATGACCGCGACACCTATGCTCGCTAAAAGCAGTGCGGTCATTAGATTGTTGATATTTTGCTGACCGATATAGTCTAAGGCAAAGACAAAAATGACCATCAACATGCTTACCCCAAGCTGCAACGCAAACAGAGATGATACAACTTTTCTACATGCTTGAAGCACCCGACTGTTGGTTTGCGCAAGCACCAAGAAAGGTATGCAAAGCAAGCATAAAATAATCGCATACATTGGTGATTGAGTCTGGTTTAGCTGCTCTGGAAACAGATTAAATCCTGCCAACAAAACGCCAATGGCGAGCAGGCAAAATGCCATACTTCGATAAAGTGCGGTTTTATAGTTTTGGCTTTGTTCAAGCTTCTCTTTGTTATTAAAAGCGATCGCATTGTAACGAACTAACGAAACATCAAAACCTAGCTGAGAAACGATAGCGAGTAGCGAGACTAGGTTGAATAAAAAGAAAAATTGACCGGCCGTCGAAGCGTCACTGGTCTTCGATACAATCAGAGTCAGTAAAAAAGCAAATAGCGCACTCAACACACGCGTGATTGCGGTTTTTAATCCAGTAGATAACAAGCTTTTTTTACCGCTGGGCATCAACAGTAATTTTTGTTGAACAGTGTGAAACATAGGGGCATTTAACCGTAAATATTATTGAGTGCGAGGCGCTGCTTTTCTTCACTGAAGGCATCGTTTAATTGTGCTGTATATTGGCGAAAATCGATCTCTTCATAATGATTGACACAATGCGCGATCTGCTTGGCCATTTCTTCAGGTGTGAGCGCTAAAAACGGGTAGTTGAGATCTTTGGTTGCGCCGATGGTCCGAATAACCATAGGAAGATGTAACTTGGATGCTTCTAGAATGGTTAACGGCATCCCTTCCCATGCTGCAGTGTGTAGATAAAGGTCTGAACCCTTGAGCTTTTCAACTACCTCATCGCGAGGCAGCATACCCGTTACATCCACATTTTCAGTACGTAATTTCTGTTCGAGTACGTGGTCACCGCCACCTATCCATGTGATCTCTATCGGGCGGTTAAGCGCATACCGATTAAGGAACTGCAATGTGTTGATAAGAAACTGAGGATCTTTTTGGGGCGCGACACGACCAAGTACAACGAGCTTCAGCGCTTCTTGCTTGTTTCGCTCTATACGATCTTCACTTTGATAAGACACGTAGTTGTTGAGCAATTCGGCACGTTTCGCACCAATGCTAATGGCTAGGTCACACTCTCGTTGGCTACAGCCTGCAACCACATCAATTTTGCTCAGTTTTACTTTCTCTAGTGCTTTATAGATCTGGCGTGCAAGCTCTGAGATATCTTCACGTTCGAAGGCATAACAGTGCGGTGTGTAAACCAAGCGTGCCTTGCCAAGCTTTAGAAATCGGCCGAGAAATCCTGCTTTACTCGAGTGCAAATGCACGACGTCGGGACCAAGTGATGCAATCATGTGGTTTGCATCGCGAATAAATTGAAGCAAGCCGCCTTCTACCCACTTTGTCTGTACGAAAATGTGGTGGTTGTTCTCATTGGTCAAGTCGTTTTCTCGGGCTCTGGCTAGCAAGAAATGCTGATAAGGCTCGTCTCTGGATGAGTGAACATAACTATAGAGGGCGGTTTGAACGCCACCTCCAAATGCTTCTGTAACATGGAGCACTTTCTTCATGATGATTTTGTCCCTGGTGTTTGCATCCATTTGTGTTTAAAAGCATCACGCTCTTGCTCTGAATAAACGTGGCGATACAAGGGAAGATCGTACATATAGAACAGTTTTGAGAAGTCGTAGTGATTCTTAAAGTGTTGGTGGATATTGGAGTACCACTTGTTTTTCGCTTCGTTGCTGTTTTTCAGTACGAAGTCTTGCAACTCAAGAAACTCACCGATTTCTTTATCAAGAGAACTGAGCTGTTCGCATTTGATTAGCATGACGTTGGCCTGATCGTTCTGGAATGTGAAGAAAGGTTGAGTGTTGTCCAGCTCTTGGCGCATCACATCGATATTGAAATTACGCTTTAACTCGTTGTCGAACCAGTCCGCAAAATAGTTGAGATTGATATAGTTATCAAAGCAATGCTCGAGGTGCTGATACGTGACTTCCATATCTCGGTGAATTGCATCATTCTTTTTGCCTTCGATAAATTGCAAATGGAGGTCTTGAAAGAAGCGAGAAAAGACAGTTGCGATTGGATCGCGGACCAGCGTAACGATTTTAATCTGCTCGCGTTTTTGTAAGATACGTTTTCGCTGCTTGAGCACTAAGCGATAGAGTGCGCGGTTTCGGAAGTCGAAGAATTTACTCACGTCTTTTTTATTGTGATACATGTGAAATTCTTCGTGATCATCAAAGGTGTGGATGTGATAGCTCGGGATATTTTTCTCCCCTAGCGTGTGCTCAATTGATGAGGAGCCAACTTTGCCCATTTGGTAAACTAAAACAAAATTATCAGCTTGGAGTTCTCGGTTCTTTTCAAATTGTCGAGAGATTGAATACTTCATCTATCCTATCCTTGATTATTCATATTCGTGGTGATGGTTTACCGGAAAAGTATGAGCAATGGCCCTTGAGTCGTTGCTCATGCTGATCATGACGGGTAATAAGAGTATTAAAATTATGGTGGTGTTTACCGCAACGAAAAACACCATGATGAGGGCGTATATCGCAAGTAATAGGCTTTTTCTGTTTTCATTAAGACTACGGAAGCAAAAGCGAATAAAAAGAAAATAACCACCAAACAGCAGACCAATACCAAGCAATCCGTATTCAATTGCGGTATCTAACACAAAGTTGTGGGTGTAGATCGCCAGCTCATCATAATTAAAGTAACTGATCATAAAGTTGGGTAACATTTTCGCGCCGACACCTAACACCGGGTGTTGAAATAAAATATCTAGCCCATTGGCAAGTAAAAGTTTTCTATGAAGATTCGATACCCAGCGCGCTTCACTTTGGTTGGCAAATAAGACGTCTTCTTGGGTTATTTCCAATGTGTCTGCTAGCGTTTCAAACCCAACGTAGAGTGTGGTTGTGACGGCAGTAAACACAATGAAGCTTAAGGCTAATAAAATCGTCCACGTGTACGTTTCTCTGAGCGATTTTCTCATTAAGTTTTTTACGAGCAGTTGGTCAAAGAAGAAAAGCAGACAAAAACCAAGTAGCGCTTTTCTTTCTTGTGACAACACCAGTAATACTAAAGCTACGAGCATCAAAAGGTGGAAAGCGCGAATTTTATCTCGATAAAGGTACAGTAGTGAGCACAGTACACCGAACCCGTATTTACTTACTCCGAGTAACTTAAACCCGCTTTGATAGCCCTGAGCAAAGTGCCATAAGGCAACGAGCGAACAGATGAAAAACAACAGATACGTGAAATAAACCATTACCCGTTCGTCATCAAACACGCCATAGGCGTACATTAGGCTCAGTAGGCACAAAATCGCTAACCATTGCACAGTTTCTATAACTAGCGGCATTAAAGGGACGCGATTTAGCAGACCATTTATGAACACATACCCAGTGAACAATACGAGGAACCCCATACAGGGATGCATGAGTTTTTCAGCTTTTCCTTCCAATACCACTAATGCAGTAAAACCAATGGACAAAAGGCTTGCGATGTCAGAAGGGGCTAGCGCTATTCCTCCAGCACGAAACTTCATAGGAATAAAGAACAATGTTAGTAAGCACGCAGCTATTATCGGAGTTTGGTTATTTATCGGTACAAAGTTCATCATAAATTTTGTAATAGCTGTTCCTAAAGTTATTCAAAGTAAACTGGTTACAACGTTCGACAAAAAAACAGGAAGCAGCTTCATAGGAGCTTTTACTACCCACTATGTGAAGTATTTTTGTTATTAAGTCATCGGATTGACCTTGTTTAAATAAATAAGTTTTATCTCCGATTACTTCATTTAGTCCGGGGACGTCCGAGCCTAGAACTGGTAACCCTTCAGCCATAGCCTCTACAGCCGCAAGACCAAAACCTTCTACTTTTGAAGATTGCACATACAGATCGAGACTAGATAAGAATCGAGGAATGTCAGATGTGATACCATACCAATGTATACGATGATCGCAGTTCAAATCTTTTGCTTTTTTTCTAAGAACTTGTTTTTTTTCTCCGTCTCCAGCTAGATGGAGGTGGTAGTTTTCTGGTAATTTAGCTATTGCACATATTAATGTATCGTGGTCCTTATAGTGATGAAGCCTACCAACCATTCCTATGTTTATAACTCCTTTTTTTTCTAGCGCCTTATATAATTTAGGTTGTCTAGAGAATCGATGAAGATCTACACCATTGAATATTACTTCATAGCGGTCTTTGTATGCTGGTATGAATTTAACTAATGCTTCTTGAACCTTGTGAGTGATGCAAATAGTTTTGTCATTGCTCATATAAAGAAGGTGCTCCATAAACTTAAATAATGGATAGTCCCTGCGTCGATTAGTTGTGTTATGTTCTGTTTGTATTTTCCTTTTTCCAAAGGAAAATAGAGCGAGGTATATAGAAGGAAATAAATGACTATGTACCAAATCTGGCCATTGGAGTATTTTCCATTTTTCAATTAGAGACAGTGACTTCCAAACATAGCACGTCACTTCACTTTCTTTCAGTTTTTCCTCGAAATCATTGTCTGGATTAAGAATGAGAACTCGTATTTTATATTGAGGCATATGCTGGACTACTAGATCTACAAGAAAGCGCTGTGCTCCACCATTGCTAGATAAGTCATTGATTATGTGTAGTATTTTCATTTAAATACTTTTCCTTGAGTGATAGGATTTCAGAGTTTGAAAAGAAACGTTGTGCTAATTTTGATGAGAACATTTCTTCAACGTACTCGGGTGTAGGTTGAAATTGCGTTTTGAATTCTTTCATTAGTGGCGAGTACCATTTGTTGTCTGATTGATTTTCATAAACAACATCCACGGGGTAACCTAAAAAGTCTTCAACTGCGGAGTTAGCCTTCGTTAGCTTGTCACTTCGAATGACCAACAGTGAGAAGTTATTGTTATGGTATGTTTGATAGCCTACTTCGTGATTAAAAGACTCGTTAAACACATCAATCCCTGTTAGTTGTTTGATCTCGTTGTCAAACCACTGCAGCGCATATTGATGATTCATGTGCTTATCAAATGCTTCTTGGAGTAATTGCGGTCGTTCGGTACGTATTGCGCTGTCATCCTTTAGATATTTGTCCGCCATCCAAAAAGGAAGTGCTTGAAAGAACATTGAGACATTTCGTCCGATCGGTTCACGCACCAGCGAGATAATTCGAACTTTTTTCTTACGCTTTAACATGCGGCTCATCGTTATGCGCTTTAGTCGTCGCTTTAACGCATTGATCTGAGGCTTATGCAATTGCGCTCTAACGGGGGATATTTGTTTTTGCGCATCGACGGTCATAAGGTCGTGCAAGTGAATCGAGTCAGGAATGGAATGCTCTAATGCACTCGAACCTACTTTGCCCATTTGATAGATCAATACCGGTTGTTCTTGGCTTTTCAAGGTTTGGTACCAAGATAGGTTTACGTTAGTAGGCGTATTTCTGGACATAAAGCGTCTCTCCTTCCTTGGCCTTGGCTTGTGTGATTAAGACGCCAAGAGATGGAACTGAGTGTTGTATTTGTTTAGATAACGCAAGGTTAACCAGTGATGATTTTGTTGATTCTGAGCGAATGACGGTGATCAGACCATTGGCATACTGACCAAGAATAAGTGCGTCACTCACTGACAGTAGGGGCGGCGTATCGATAATGATCCGGTCATACTTATTTTGAAAATGTTCGAGCAACTTTTTAAAGCGATCAGAAGCCAGTAATTCCTGTGGGTTTGGCGGAATTAGGCCGGCCGATAATACATCTAAGTTGGCTTCTTTTATATGTGTAACACAATCTTTGATTGGCGTATCCATCGTCAGGATATGCGTTAAGCCAGGGCTTGATTCAGCAATACCGAATCGCTTTGCGATGGAAGGTCGACGTAAATCGCAGTCGATGATCAACACCTTTTCCATTTTTGAAAACGACACCGCCATATTGATACTGGTCGATGTTTTTCCTTCTTCTGGAATAGCAGAGGTAAAGGGCAATATCTTTTGCTTCGTGTTGGTTAATCTGAGCAGAAGCGAGGTTCTGACGGAGCGGCAAGCTTCACTAAATAGCTTTTCTTCATCATCTAAATACGCGGTATAACTGACGCCGTTTTTACGCAAATTGCGTTTTTTGACCATAGGAATCACACCTAAACACGTAACACCAAGTTTTTCCTGCACATCGGCTGTGCTTCGGATAACTTCTCGCATCGTTTCTAAGATGATGACCAGAGCGCAAGCAATGGCAAAGCCAAAAAAGGTGGCAATTAGTACCAGTTTGATTCGTTGTGGTGCCACCGGGAATAGAGGGATGATGGCTTTATCAGTAAAGCGAGCAGTGACATTCTTGTAGTCGCTGGTGGCGTTGGTCTCTTTCTCACGATTTAAGAACGCTTCATAGAGTGCCTTATTGGATTCAACCTCGCGTTTTAACTGTTCGTAACGCGCTTTTTGTGACCCTAACGATTGGAAGTCTGACTTTTTGTTATCGAGCTCTGCTCGAAGCATGTCCTCTTGCGCTTTTGCAGCAAGAAGGTCTTGTTGCTTACTGAAGGAAATGTCACGAATGAGTTGCTGGGTTCTTGATTGAATTTCAGCAAGCTGTGCTTTCGCCTGAATCATTCGATCATGCTTAGGTCCGTAGCGCTGTGCCAGTTCAGAGAGATTTTTGGCTGCCTGTGCTTCCGACAATTTTAGATCGCGGATTTGCGCTTGATTAGCGAATTCATCAATTGACAACAAGCTGTCTAAACTTTGCGAAGATTTACGTCGTAACAGTTTGATTAACGTCTGCGCTTCAATACGCTTATTAACAGCGATATTCAGCTTGCGAGTGAGTTCTTCTAGCTCATTTGCGTAAATTTCATCAATACCGTTGATATCGATCAACCCTTCTTTTAACAAGAATTCTTGCAGCGCTTGCTCCGAGTTACGTAATCGCTCCTCCAATTTTTGAGAGTTATTTGTCAACCAAGTAGCCGCATTTTGTGTAACGACCAATTTGGCTTCAAAATTTGCGTCAATGTAGGCTTGGCCGACCGCGTTGGCGATTGTCGTCGCAAGCTTAGGATCGGTAGAACGAAAGCGAATTCTGACTAATTGGGTGTTACGTACTGGCTCAATATCGAGTTTACTTCTGAAAGCTTGAAGTGCCTGATAATAGGACTCTGAAAACTGGGCGGTTTCTTTTGGGCTTGGTGCCACATTCAGTAGGTCTTGAACAAAAGGAATCGACTTTATTTGGTCGATTTTTTTATTTAACCCCCCTGAGCTTGTGAATTCAGGTAATTGGGTGAGGTTCAGCTCTCTAATGACCTTATCTGCAATATGATTCGATTTTAAAATGGCGATTTGCGTTTGAAAGTACTCTTTTTTTGTCGTGTCGACGCCATATACTTCCTCGATTGAAAGGGCGCTTTTTTGCTCCTCTTGGATGAGTAGCGTAGCTGTAGCTTGGTATATCGATGCTTTGGAGTAGATATACCAAGTACAAGTTAATGAGAACAGAAGCGTGAATGCTGCGATGCTTAGCCAATTCTTTTTAATCGCTTTGAAGTGATGGCCAAAACGAATCAGTTCTACTTTGTTCATCTGGAGATTATTTGGATGAGTCCCGTTCATTTGATTCCCTGTCACTTAAAAGAAGCTCTGGTCAATAAATACAATGTCACCAGGTTCAACGTTGCGGTGCATACTGACCCCTTCCATCGTTTGACCTGTTTTATGCTTGGTGAGGTTAATGCCTTTGCGTGAGGCTCTGTCGGTCAAGCCACCTGCTAGAGCGATGGCCTTCTCTATGGTTAACCCTGGACGGTACTCAAATCCACCAGGTTTCCTGACCTCGCCATTAACGTAAAACAGACGAAAGTTATTGATGGTGACCATCACTTTTGGATTGATGAGATAATCGCCTTTTAAGCCCGTTTCTATTTCGTACTTGAGTTGTTTTGGTGTTTTTTTGATTGCTTTGATTCGGCCAAGGTAGGGGTAATCAAAATAGCCATCTGACGTTATTAGAATATTTTTAATCGTAAGATCTTCTTCACCATAGACCTGCACGGAAATGGTATCGCCAGTATCGAGTAAGTAATCTTCCTCGTTTGAGTCAGCGTTGACCAAAGTGCTAAATAGCAACAACGCTACACTCATGAATTTGATGAATGCCTTCATTAATAATCCTTTTTACAGAGAAAACTGTGCGCTTAAAGTCCAAATGTTTTGTTCGAAGCTATAACCCGATCGGCTAGAGTTTTTATCTTGGTATTGCCAATCGGCTTGCAGCTGTATCCAACGTTTGATCTGATAATCGATACCAAAAGATAGAGTGTACCGATCGTCGTTTCTGGAGATTCCCGTGTAATCATCTTGTTGATAAACAGCACCTAAGCGAGTTGCAAGGTAACTATTCCAATCGTGCTTGAGGTTCAGTCGGTAACGAGTTTGTAGGTTGTAATCGCCATCTTGATCGGGGTTAACCGCCGCCTGAGTGGTTTTCACGCTGACTAGAGTTTGTTCTTGAGGCAACCATTCAAAGCCGATATCCCAACTAAAGCCTTTAAATGTCTCTCGTTGAGCGCTGTCAAAATCTTTGATTTGATAACCGAGTCGAGCGATGCCTTTGGTTTTTCCTGTAACTTCCCATTCGGCACCGGTGTAATAGAAACTGGTGTTGTTATCTTTCGATGGCTGCGCAGAATTTCGGTGCTGATACTCGGTTATGATTTGGTTTGTTCCGACTAACCAATAGGTTCTTGGCGTCGCTCTTAAATAGAACTCCAAATGTGCATTGGGAGCTCGAAAATCGTTGTATTTAGTTTTAGCGTTTGGGCGCCCAGGCAAGCCGTCACGATAGTTTTGATAGGTTTTATCACTATAGCCTAAACCGAATTCGAGTCTGCCTTTGGCACCGTTAGATCCAAAGACATAATTGGTTTTTACATCGTTACGGTTGAACTCTATTGGTGAGTCGATTGCGCTACCATTACCTTCGGTAATATCTTCTCCTCGAACTTCATGCTGGGCGCGAAAACGGTAATCAACCACTAAACGATGACGATGATTAAATTCGAAAAAGTTGGAAAACTGAAAAGTGTGGTCGTCGAAGTCGTTGCGATCGTCAGATGAAAAGCCCGCTTTTAACTTATATAAAATATCTGCGCGATAGCGATTCCGTTCTATACGTGCTAGTAAGCTTGGTTCTATACCCCAAATATTGACCGATTCTACATTGCCGGATTTTTCCGCTTTATTGATGTTGTCATCTCCCTCGTAGAAAGTTTTTACGAGGGGAATCAACTCTATACCAGACTCGGTTTGGTAAGCCATCGGTTCTGCGAGCAAGTCAGTAGAAAACAGACTCAATGCTATTGCCATTGTCAGTTTCTTCATAATCTCAACCTTAGTAAGCGTTAGCACCAGTGAAGCCTTTGAAAACGGTCATAAAGATGATTTTGATGTCCATCCAAACCGACCAATGGTGGATGTAATCCAAATCAAACTCGACTCTCTTTTCCATTTTTTCTAAGGTGTCGGTTTCGCCGCGATAACCATTAATCTGTGCCCAGCCAGTAATGCCTGGTTTTACTTTGTGACGTAGCATGTAGCGATCCACGATCTGACGGTATTCTTCATTGTGTGCCACGGCATGAGGGCGTGGGCCGACAATAGACATGGTCCCTTGCAGTACATTGATAAATTGAGGTAGTTCGTCCAAAGAGGTGCGACGTAGAAATCCGCCAAAAGGCGTAATACGAGGATCGTTCTTTGTCGCCTGTTTCACGTTGGAACCTTGATCCATGGTTGTCATTGAACGGAACTTCCAGACTTCAATCTTGCGTCCATCAAGACCGTACCGATGTTGTTTAAAGATGACAGGGCCTTTAGACGTTGCCTTAATGCCAATCGCAATGACGAATAGAATAGGGGCGATTAAGACCAAAATAATGCTCGAAAACAAGATGTCTTCAAACCGTTTTACCCAAGAAGAAATTCCAGCAAAAGGTGTATCAAAGACACTTAGTGTTTGAACTTGGCCGATCTGCGCCCAACGAGAATGTAAAAGGTTATAAGTGAAGAAGTCGGGAATCAGATACGTATTTGCGGTGGTATCTGAGAATTGGTTAAGAAGTGACGCAATGCGCTCTTTTGCGTGCATTGGCATCGCGATATAGACGTAATCTACTTCCCCTTTTTTAGCTCGCTCAAGGGCGTGGTCAACAGCTCCTTTAATAGGATAATCAGAATTTGGCAATCTGCCGGAAGATCGTTCGTCGTAAAAGCCATCAAAAAGCACGCCGTGTTCTGTGTGGTTTTGAATTTCGTTAGCTAGGGTAATGCCGTGAGGAGTTTGGCCGATGATGATCGCAGTGCGAGTGTTGAATCCTTTTTTTCTCAAATAGGCTAATCCGGTACGGAATGTTACTCGCCATGCTAAGAGCAGAGCGGGCGTAATCGCAAACCACAGCACTAAAATTGTGTTATCAAATAAGGTATGGACTTCAGAAAAATACAGCACAATAAAGATAAGTGCAGAAGTCACCGCCCAAGAAACACAGACAATAAACATCTGCTCTTTAAACGAACTGGTTCGCCAAGAGCGATACAGATTGCCGCTTTCTGCCATAAATAGAAAAGAGATGCCTCCAACGAAAGCCAATATGACGTAATCTTTCCCCATCGCAGTATTCATGTCTTTGAACACTAAAAGCAGCATAAAAGAGACGATGACAGCAAGATCTGAGATGCGATATAAAAAAGCGAACTCCATCTCATGAGAGCGGATAAGTCCTTTTTGTTTCATGACTCAGTTTCCCTTCTGACACGCTACCGCCCTTGGGTGTCTTCCCCAATTGCCGTGTCGTGAACGTTATTAGTAGTTAGTGCACAGAGCATTCTGTGGAATGCTGCTGAGTTTTTTGTCACGTGTAATTTCGTTGATAAGTGTAAAAATTTGCTTTGTTGAGGTAAGTGGAAATAAGAATGATATTTAGCCCTTTGGCTAAGTTTGGCGGGTTAGGAAAAAGCTGGTACTTACTTATGAGGAATGAGGAAAAGTATTAAAAATGAAGTATCAGTACAAAGACAATGGTTTATGTGAGGGTAGAAGAAACGGGTGATTTGATTCGTTCACGATTAATGATTTAGTATCGAATTGCTGATATTTATTAAGATAAAAAAATCCCTCTCACTTGAGAGGGATTTTTTTGAGTAAGGACGAATGAATTATTCGACTTCTACGCCGTTTTCTTTGTATAGGCGGCGGCATGCGCGACCATCACTGTGGAACAGGTGACAACGATGAGCTGGAATACCGATCTCGATTTTATCGCCAGTGTCGACTGCAAGCGTGTCAGGCTGACGGAAAATAACGTCGGCGTCCGCACCTTCTAGGTTTAGGTATACTTGAGTTTCGTTACCTAGCTTCTCAACAATCATCACTTCACCGTGAATACTTGCATCAGCTTCAGAAGCGGATAATAGGTGCTCAGGGCGAATGCCTAAAGACATTCGGTCGCCGCGGTTAACTGTTGTACCATCCACTGGAATCCAGAAAGATACGCCGTTAGATAGTTGAACTTTGACGCGCTCTGCTTCTACTTCATCAATGAACACGCTCATGAAGTTCATTTTCGGAGAACCGATAAAGCCAGCTACAAAGCGGTTTTGTGGGTAATGGTAAAGCTCAAGCGGCTTACCAACTTGCGATACATAACCGCCGTCTAGTACAACGATTTTATCTGCCATTGTCATCGCTTCTACCTGATCGTGCGTTACGTAGATCATGGTACAACCAAGTTGGCGTTGTAGCTTAGTAATTTGTGCACGCATGTTTACACGCAGTGCCGCATCCAAGTTTGATAGTGGCTCGTCTAGAAGGAATACATTTGGCTGCGATACCAATGTTCGGCCAATCGCCACACGTTGACGCTGTCCACCAGAAAGTGCTTTTGGTTGGCGCTCAAGCAAGTGGCCTAGTTGTAGGATTTCTGCTGCTTGTTCAACACGCTTGTCGATTTCTGCTTTGTCTGCTTTTGCTAGTTTCAAGCCAAATGACATGTTGTCATATAAGTTAAGGTGCGGGTAAAGAGCGTAAGACTGGAATACCATACCAACACCACGTTTGGATGGTTCGACGTCATTCATGCGCTGGTCACCAATATACAAATCACCTGAAGTAATGTCTTCAAGACCGGCAATACAACGTAAAAGGGTAGATTTACCACAACCTGATGGACCTACGAAAACAACAAATTCACCTTCGTTGATTGTTAGGTCTACGTTCTTAGAAATCAGTACGTCGCCATACGCTTTACAAACATTTTTTAACGTGACACTCGCCATGTAGCTCGTCCTCGATCAATTTTTTATTATTCACCGCTCATCATTATATGAATTATCTAGCGAGCAGTAACAGTAGGAATCGGTAAGTTCTTGCGGTTGGTAAGAAAAGTAGGGTAGCACTTCAATAAAATGTCCTGAATAGAAGTGCTACCCATCATAGCCAAGTACGAGTTTCTCTCCCCCACATTATTCGTATTGTCTCCCCCGTGAAATAATTACCACAAACAACACTAATAATGACATTCCACTCGTCTGGCAATGCAAAACCAGCAAATCTTTTTCCTAATACGTAGGCACTGCTGGGAAAGGGTTCTTACCATCCACTCTTGGATGACTGCAGTTTCTAAGATTGTGCGTAGTGCGACATCCTCCTAATAGAAATAATTGTAGGGGGAGTAGAAAGGGAGGAGTAAAAAAGGAGGAGGAAGAAAGCAGTTGGTCGGAAATCACATTATTGCACCACCTAAAGTTGAAACCGATCACAGGAACTATCCATTTTGTGATTTGAGTCTCTTACCCTTGGCGATTTAGATCACGAAAATACGTCATAATTGTAAGGGCGTAGGGATTAGGAGGATGAGACATATTGGATTATTTCAGATGATATATGTCGAAATACGGCTGAACCTCAATGGACTAGCCCTACATCAAAAATATAAAAAGGATACGAACATGAAAAAGTTAAGCGCTGTAGCACTAGGTACTCTTGTTGCTTTGGGTTCTTTTGGTGCTAATGCTGCCATCGAAGAAGGACAACTTACTATCTGGATCAACGGTGATAAAGGCTACAACGGCCTTGCTGAAGTTGGTAAGAAATTTGAAGAAGACACAGGCATTAAAGTGACTGTGGCTCACCCAGATGGCCTTCAAGACAAATTCCCTCAAACTGCAGCGACTGGCGACGGTCCTGATATCGTATTCTGGGCTCACGACCGTTTCGGTGGTTACGCAGAAGCTGGCCTGCTAGCAGAAATTAAACCTTCTAAGAATATTCAAGAAGGTATCGTTGATTTCGCTTGGGATGCAGTACGTTACGACGGCAAATTGATCGGCTATCCAGTTGCGGTTGAGTCTCTATCTCTAATCTACAATAAAGACCTAGTTCCAAACCCACCAAAGTCTTGGGAAGAGGTTGCAGCATTAGATGCAAAACTTAAAAAAGACGGCAAGTCTGCAATCATGTGGAACCTAAAAGAACCGTACTTCACTTGGCCACTAATGGCGGCTGATGGCGGCTACGCGTTCAAATACACTTCTGAAGGTTACGATGTTAAAGACGCTGGTATCGCGAAAGAAGGCGTTAAAGACGCAATGAGCTTCGTAAAAGGCTTAGTTGATAAAGGCGTAATCTCTGCGGATATGGATTACTCAGTGTCTGAGTCTGCGTTCAACCAAGGCAAAACAGCGATGACGATCAACGGTCCATGGTCTTGGGGCAACATTGAGAAGTCTGGCGTTAACTACGGCGTGACTACGCTACCTAAGTTCCAAGGTCAATCTTCTAAGCCATTCGTTGGTGTTCTAACAGCTGGTATCAGCACTGCGTCTCCAAACAAGGACCTAGCGGTTGAGTTCATTGAGAACTACCTACTAACAAACGACGGCCTACGTATGGTTAACAACGATAAGCCTCTAGGTGCGGTAGCGCTTAACTCGTTCCAACGTGAGCTAGATTCAGATACTCGTATCGCAGCAACAATGGACAATGCGATGAACGGCGAAATCATGCCAAATATCCCTCAAATGAACGCATTCTGGGGGGCGGCTAAGAACGCAATCATCAACGTAGTTGACGGTCGTCAAACTGTCGATGCAGCTCTTGCAGATGCAGAAAAACAAATGACTAAATAATTAAGTAAGACCTTTTTAAGGAGGAGGCAACTCCTCCTTACTTTTCTATATTTATTCTATATTCGCTAGCAGGTTCCCTATGCAGTCAGTTCAAGGTACAAATGCTATGACAGCACCAGAAGCCAGCCTTCCGAGCAGCAAAAAAGTGTTCATGAAATGGTCACTTTTAGGCACAGTCGGCATCATCAATGGCTACGCAACAATCCTTATGTATTCTCGCGGTGAGATTGCGTTTGCACTACTTACGCTCATTCTTACCGCTTTAGCGTTGTTCATCTTTGGTAGTAAAAAGACGTACGCACACCGTTACATCTACCCTGGTATAGCAGGGATGATCCTTTTCATTCTTTTCCCTTTGGCGTACACCATAGGTTTGGCGTTTACCAACTATAGCGCGAAGAACCAACTCTCTTTTGATCGCGCTCAGAACGTACTTTTGGACCGAACTTACCAAAGTGGTGATAGCTACCCGTTCACTTTGTATAAAACGGAGCAAGGCCATCAACTTGTGGTTGAAAAAGATGGTGAGCTACTTGCAAGCCCGACTTTTCAGCTTGATAACCTTTCAGCATCGGAGTTTGATCTTTCACCAATTGAAGAAGTAACGGGTGAAAAAGAATCAATCAAGGCGATTGTTAAGAACCGCAGTGCGTTGAGCAGTGTCGATTTACATTTGCCAAGTGGTGATGATATCCGCATGAGTGGGCTGCGCAAATTTGCTGCAGTTGTACCTTTGTACACATTACAAGAAGATGGTGAAACGCTTTACAACAACCGGACTGAAGAAACGCTACGTCCAAATATGGAAGTAGGTTACTACCAGCCTGTCGATGAAAACGGTCAATTTGTTGGTAGCACAGTGTCACCAGGTTTCGTGGTGAACATTGGTACCCACAACTTTGAGCGTGTTTGGAAAGATGATGGTATCAAAGAGCCGTTTATCAGTATCTTTATCTGGACCATTGTTTTCTCTGCGCTAACCGTATTATTTACGCTTGTTATTGGTCTTGTCCTTGCCAGTGTGGTTCAGTGGGAAGCACTTAAAGGTCGCTCAGTTTACCGTTTGTTGCTAATCCTGCCTTATGCAGTTCCGGCGTTTATTTCTATCTTGATCTTTAAAGGTTTGTTTAACCAAAGCTTTGGTGAGATCAACATGTTGTTGGAAGGCTTGTTCGGCATTAGCCCGGCTTGGTTCTCTGATCCGTTCATGGCGAAAACCATGATCTTAATTGTAAACACTTGGCTTGGTTTCCCTTACATGATGATTTTGTGTATGGGCTTACTAAAAGCGATTCCAGACGATTTATATGAAGCATCAGCAATTGATGGTGCGAACTTTGTCACGAACTTTACACGTATCACACTACCAATGATGTTGAAGCCATTAACACCATTGTTGATCGCGAGTTTTGCATTTAACTTCAACAACTTCGTACTTATCCAGTTGTTGACTGGCGGTGGTCCAAACATGATTGGTACATCAGAGCCTGCGGGTTACACCGACCTGCTAGTAAGTTACACCTACCGAATCGCATTCGAAGGTGCTGGCGGTCAAGACTTCGGTCTAGCAAGTGCGGTAGCAACGCTTATCTTCCTATTGGTTGGCGCATTGGCACTTATCAACCTACGCGTAACTAAAGTAGCTCAGGACTAAGGAGAAATTACAATGGCAATGGTACAAGGTAAGTCATTAAAGTATCGTGTTTGGGCTACTCATATTGCAATGTGGGCATTCTTGGCACTGATTATTTTCCCTTTACTGATGATCATCGCGATTTCATTCCGTGAAGGTAACTTTGCAACGGGTAGCCTGATCCCAGACAACCCAACACTTGATCACTGGAAATTGGCATTAGGTTTCTCGGTGACTAATCCAGACGGTACAGTTACACCGCCACCATTCCCAGTAATGACATGGTTGTGGAACTCGGTAAAAGTGGGTGGTATTTCTGCAATCCTAATCGTGGCGCTATCAACCACATCGGCTTACGCGTTTGCTCGTATGAAGTTCAAAGGTAAGAACACCATTCTTAAAGCGATGATGATCTTCCAGATGTTCCCTGCGGTGTTGGCACTGGTTGCTCTGTACGCGTTGTTCGACAAACTGGGTCAGTACATTCCTTTCCTTGGTCTGAACACGCATGGCGGTCTGATCTTCGCTTACTTAGGTGGTATCGCACTGCACGTTTGGACCATTAAAGGCTACTTCGAAAGTATTGACTCGTCTCTAGAAGAAGCGGCGGCTCTTGATGGTGCTACACCATGGCAAGCATTCCGTTTGGTATTGCTGCCACTGTCTGTGCCAATCCTAGCGGTAGTCTTCATCTTGTCGTTCATCATGGTAATTGGTGAAGTTCCTGTAGCGTCACTACTGCTTTCTGATGTAGACTCGTACACACTTGCAGTGGGTATGCAGCAATACCTATATCCACAAAACTACTTGTGGGGTGACTTTGCCGCAGCTGCTGTACTTTCAGCAGTGCCAATCACTGCCGTATTCTTACTTGCGCAGCGCTGGTTGGTTGGTGGTCTAACCGCTGGTGGTGTAAAAGGATAATCTCTTGTGGTCTGAGATTGATAAGAATAACTAGAAAAGGGCGACCACATGGTCGCCCTTATACTTAGCACGGATATTACAATTTTGGTTTGGCCGCCGATCAGTAATATCTTGGCTTTTATTGGCGTTACGCATAGCTGGCTGTTAGCTTAGTTCCTTACGATTCAATCACTAACAGTTTTTGTAACCATAACCTGAGTTTAGACTCAGGTTTTTTTATGCCTGTTAAAGGCAATTTTGCAATAAGTAGATAGAGATTAGCGGCTTTGCAATGGATTACACAGGGCTTGAATAATGCCCTGCGTAGCACTTCACATAAATAACTAGAGCTTAGTAAAAAGCGAAATTGAGGTAGGGAAGAGATTAAAACTCTCGGCTGGAAGGTGCGCATCCAACGTATTGAAGCAGCGTGTATAAACTTTCTTGCTGCAGTGCGACGCGACGAAATAGATTAGCAAAGGTAACGTCACCGCCAAAGCAAGTTTGAATGTAATGATTAATTTCTGTTTCGTTATACCCCTCGACGTACATGGTTCTCACCCACTGGTACTCGACCGCTTTTAAATTGGTCAACGTCTCTTCACTTAAGGTCGTTTCTTTTAGTCTCAAGATCCAAACTCTATCCAACTCTAAAATAATGGATGGATTTAAGCAAAGCTAGGTGAAGGATTTATGACAGAGAAGGGCGAGCGTGAAACAAATGGCAAAACCATGATGTTGCTCCACACTCTGGGTCTGGGTAACGTTGAGGTACTTAATAGCGTTCTTAACGGATGCCAGTTACTTGAGGTATTTAACGTGTGCTTCCATTTCTTCCCCAATCTCTTTACGCATGTTCATAAGACGGATAGCGGATTGCTCTAAGGCTTTGTCTTCATCTGACTCTGGAATCCATTTCGGTACATCGGTTGGTTTTCCGTTTTCATCTACAGCAACCATGATAACGATACAGTGAGTGGTGAGTCTGTTTTTCATTTGCTTTGGATCACTGGCTTGCACGTCAATCGCAATGTGCATTGAGCTTCGTCCGGTATAAATGACTTTCGCGCTAACTTCGACTAAGTTGCCGACATGAATCGGCGCAACAAACCGAATGCCGCCAGCATATGCGGTAATGCAATATTTACCACTCCACGCTGCAGAACAGGCGTACGCTGCCAAGTCGATCCATTTCATTACGGCGCCGCCGTGCACTTTTCCGCCAAAATTTACGTCGCTGGGTTCTGCTAAAAAGCGAAGGGTAATGTCTCTTTGACCACTGCTCATCTGTCTTTCCTTGATGGGTTATTGTTTTCCCAATTTAGCAGCAAGATGAATTTTCGGGAATAGCGAATGAAACAAAACATTAACTTTTATTCGAACGCTGGAAGTGACAAGCCACAGCGTAGTTCTGTGGCTTGGGGTGTAGATGTTAATTGGCGGTAGAGGCAATCTCAGAATTGGATAATGGTTTTCTCTGTCTTACTTTTATTTGCGACAGGATAACGCCAGAGATGACTAACAACCCACCAATAATATGGTAAGCGTAAATTTTCTCACCAATTAGTGTTGAAGCAAGTATGACGGAAACCACAGGCATTAGGTTCATGAACATAGCACTTGAATCAGCACCAATTGAATCAATCGCTTTTACCCACATCAGCGGTGCGAAAATGGAAGCAGCAATACCAGCATAAGCGATTAATGGTAGCGCGTCTTGGCTTGGTAACAGTTGCTCACTAGAGAGCCAAAGTGGTGTGAGCATCAAAACAGAAAAGAAGCCCTGCATGTAAACCAGAGTCAAACTACTGAATGGCATTTTCCAGCGTTTTAGCAGAACACAATAAGCCGCGTATACCATGGCAGCAACGAGCATTAAGCTGTCACCTTGCGTTAAGTCTTGATGTAAAAAGTAAGTGATATCACCGTGACCAAGCATAAATGCCAAGCCGCCGAGCGAAATGACACCACCGACGATACTTAACATTGATATAGATTTACCGAGCAATGGGACACTTAAAAACACACTGATCAAAGGAACTAAAGAGGTGATCAGGGCCATATTAGAGGCCGTTGTTGTTAAACCGGCATAGTATCCAAGTGACTGGTTGAGAACCATACCAAGTAACGCAAGAAACGCCAACTTAGCTAAGTAAGGTCGAATAATGTGTCGTTGTTTGATGATTGCAGGCAGGCAAAATGGCGTTAGGAGTACCATTGCGACAAACCAACGGTAGAAACTCATCGCACTTGGTTCAATGGCGCTCGCAGCCATCTTGTTCACAATTGAGTTACCACCCCAAATCATAACGGTGAAAAACGGAAGTAAATAAATCATGAGAACCCTATAGCACAATTATTGATGGCGCTAGTCTGGCAGGTCTTTATAATAAAAAGTATCTCTTAAAAGACATCGTAAGCGATAGGAAGACAATTTTGAAAAAGAGCGCCAGAAATCTTCACCCCTCCTTATCAATCGATCGTGCGCCATCAGATGTATTTATGAATTTCGAAGCGTTTCTCTCTAATACAGAAACACGAATTCATAGCCACCCTTGGGGGCAAGTGCAACTGATCAGCGGTGGGATTCTGGAGATGGATGCAGAAGACACAAGATTTCTAGCACCTCCACATCTTGCTATTTGGGTTCCCGCCGGAATTCGTCACACTAGCTACAACCGTAAGCCAATCGAATATTGTTCTTTGAATATTGCCCCTGAATTGACGGCGCATTTTCCAACTAAAACGAGCTTGATCAAAGTGACTCCAATCGTGTCATCTATTATTGAGGACTTTCGTCAGCGAGACATTAATGTGGCGCAAACTGATGAAGACAAGCGCTTGGTACAAGTGTTATTGGACCAGCTTGCAAAGCAAGAAGTCGAACATCACTTTTTACCGACTACCGACAATAAGTATCTTGAACCGATTTTAAAAGCAGTAGAAGAATCGCCGACGGATGAGATCAGTTTGGCGGAGTGGGCGGCAAAAGTGCATACCACAGAACGCACGTTAGCGAGACATTGCCAGAGTGAGTTAGGAATGAGCTTTACTGAGTGGCGCTTACGTGTGCGATATTTACATTCTATGGAGTTGCTGCGTAAAGGGCAGACCGTAAAAGAAGTCGCTCTGACGTTAGGTTATAACCAAGCCAGCCCTTTTATCGCGATGTTCAAGAAATACTCCGGCATGACACCGGAGCAATACAAGAATCGATTGTTATAAAAGTGTAGAGTCTATTTTAAAAAAATTGACAATGCGCTGTATGATGACCGACTCGAAAAGCTGATGGTATTGGAAAGACTTACGTCTATCTTGTGTCAGATTGAGTCAGAATTATAACCTTGAGAATTCGCTTTATTATTATTGCTTTACAACATGCCTGTAAGATTCTTTAGATGATACAATGTGCTAAAGTGACAAAAAACTCAATTGACACCGCTTAGATTTAAGTATTGATTGTTATTAGTTTCTTCAGCCGCCAATTTGTCCCTACTTTTCAAGGAAGTAGAGTTGTACTGTGCAACTATAACTCTTCTACCCTCAATCGTGAGTTCCAATGTGGGTGACCATATATTCTGATCGCGATGCGTCACAATAATCACGGTCGAGTTCAATGTTTGAATATGTTGAGCAATACTTTTTTCGGTTGCTTCGTCTAATGCTGCCGTCGCTTCGTCGAAAATGAGGATTGGCGCCTTTTTAATGAGAGCTCGCGCAATTGCGACTCTCTGTCTTTCACCTCCTGACAACCCTGAGCCTCTTTGTCCTACTGTTTGATGTATTCCTTTAGGAGATGAGTCAATAAGTTTGTCCAATTGTGCGTGTCTTGCAAAGCTCTCAACTTCATAATCACTTGCATTGGGATTACCTAACCGAATGTTATCCGCCAATGTGCCAGTAAAAATGACCGGTTCTTGAGCAACATAGGCTATATGCTGGGTGAGCACGTCATAAGGGATACTCTTTAGATCTATCCCTCCGAGCGAAATAAGACCTTGGTCAGGATCATCAAACCTTAGAAACAGGCCCAGTAAAGTGCTTTTGCCACTGCCACTGACTCCATTGATGACGACGGTATCACCTTGTTTGATCTCCGTGCTAGCATCTTCAAAGAGATCTAAATGGCCCACAAGGTTCAGTTCGAACTTATGGTTTTTGGGGGAGGTTGCAAATTGAGGATTAGGCTCAGGCAGAACAGGGACATTCGTTAACTGAGCGTAATTTTTAATTGAGGATTTTACGTCGTTAATCGCAAAGCCTGCCAACGCGAGTTCACCCAAAGGTGCAGCTGCACGGGTAATCAATATCAATAAAGCCAAGACTAATAAGGGTTGAGTAATCGGCTCTAAGACGAGATAGATGGCGATACCTGCAAGGGGTAAAATCGTTGCCAATCCTGATACTAAGGTTGCGATAGAAGCGTTACGATTAATAGTTGAATGAGCTTCTTCTTGTGCGTGCCAACTCTGTTCAATACGCTCGATTGAGCGCTCAGGCCCCGCTGTTGAGCGAAGTAACTCAAGGTTATCTATGAGCTCAAGTGTTGATTTAGTCGCTTGAAGCTCTGCGTCATGTCGGTCGCTATCTGAGCGACTTAGGTATCTTTGCGCCTTGTACTGAACGAGCAGTGCAACTAGTAACAATACGGCACTGAGTAGTGCAATTTCACCTCCTCCAACGACCCCAATACCGATAATTAAAAATATGGGTAACATTGGAGCGTGTAAAAATGTTTGTAGCTGATGAGCAGGAATGGCCATAAAGCCAGGTATTCCTCGTTCTGCTAGTTGGGTGAGCTGAGTTCTATGCTGATCATTAAACCAAGCTAACTTTGCTTTACTGAGCGAATGACCTACTGATGAATAAAGATCCCCAGCCAGTTTCGCACCAGAGAGAAATCCAGAACGAGTTACAATAACGGTAACTATCACAGTTAGAACAGCAGCTATTATGACGTTCAATGGTGAAGCTTGTTCGACAATAGATATTGCAAGAAATGTGTAAGCCGTTGCCTCAAATAATGCAACTAGTCCCCAACCTATAGCGACTCGATATAGACGGTGCTTTGCACTTTGTGGAATTGTCGAATTGGAATAGAGGGTATTGTGAGCCGTCATACTTCTTCATCCTGTCGTTGAGCCTTTCTGTTGAGCATCAATGTAGTGTCTGCAAGTTTCGCGAGTTCTGAGTCGTGAGTAATTATGATCAATATCTTGTCTTGTGTTTTCGCAAACTTCGCGAGATTTCTGATCACAGTGAAGGCCGTATTTTTATCGAGAGCACTGGTTGGTTCATCCAGTAATAGAACGTTGGCTTGAGTTAGAAATGTGTTAGCTATTGCGACACGTTGTTGCTCGCCTCCTGAAAGCACGCTTGCATCAGAATTGAGGTCAATCTTTAATTGAGCTTGTTGCAAAGCTTGGTTCAGCTCGTCGTCACTTGAACTTGGCGTTGATAGTTTCAAATTCTGCCTAATGGTAGTTTTGAGTACACCGATATCTTGGGGTACATAGCGTATGGCGGAGTATCGGGATATCTCAGAGAGTTTAGACAGTTGATTGCCTCCTAAGGTAACGAAGCCTGAAAGAGGTGTTTCTTGACCTGCTAATAGACGTAGTAACGTACTTTTGCCTGCTCCGCTAGGCCCCATGATGGCTGTAAATGAACCCCGTGGGAAGTAGTGGGAGAAGTTATCAATAATATTAACAGTTCCATTAGCCACTACGATATTTGATGCTTGTAGTGATAGCGGTTTTTCTCCCGCGCTCAAACTGCCACTTTCTATTTGTGGTTGCTGTAAAAAGTCGCTGATGTTCTTTGCAGCATTCTTTCCTGCGTTAACGTAGTCCAATCCATGGCCAAGCTTCAGTGCGGGTGATACGACGGCCAAACCAAAAAAGAATAGCGACGCCATTGCCATGGGACTTAATTCATAGCCAATGGTATAGGCCATTGCGAAAGTCGAAACCGCTTGAAGTAATGCGGTAGCAATTGCTGCTGGAAGGGCAACGCTACCAACCCATTTCACTATGCCGTGAGTAAAGCGTCTTGTGGCATCATTATAGCTGTCGAGTGCTCCTGCTTGCGTGCCGTAAATTCGATTTACTCGGATACCTCTTGTGTAGTCGTTTACTGCGGTAACGATATCACCCATTATTGTCATGCGCTCTTTGCCATGTTTAGCGGCGAACCTAGGTAAAAAGAGTAGGTAGTACAATGATGCAATTAGACCAGGGAGCAGAGTAAGCATCGCTACCGGACCTGTGAGATTCAACATGATAAAAATAGAAGTTGCGGGTACGACAATGAATGTCACGAGTTCTGAAGGCAAATGCGCAACCATGTGGTGAAGCGTGCTGATGTCTTCGGAAACTATGCGACGCAGTTGATTATCACCATATTGAGAGATGGTCTTGCTTGGCAAGCGCGTCAAGTGCTGAGCAACTTGGCGACGTAATCGAGTGGAAAACTGCGACTCGGCATCATGAACTAACCACGAGCCCACTGATGAGGCAAGTGCGCTAGCCGCCCAAAGTCCTATGGCACCGTAAATCCATTGGTTTGCAAATTTATCGATAAGGTTTATCAAGCATAGCAGTGCACCAACTTTTGCCACAGCGGCAAGTGCTTCACAAAACGTTCCCAAAGCAAGCTTCTTAATCGATGGCTTTAAGGCTGGCATTAAGCTAGGCGTAACGTAATGTTGGCTGATTTTACTTATCATATTGTCACCTTATCTAGCCTATCAAGCGAAAATAAGGAGAACGTGGTAGAGCATATTGAGCTCTTATCGTTTTTCATATAAAGCCTATGGAAGTGGACGTTGATGGATTATGTTTTGAATTAACTTTGGCCGTAGGTGTTGCGAGCTCTTTGTCTGCTTGAATGTTGAAGATGAGTACTTCCTTTGATTTGTTGTGAATTTTCATGAACAGCCAAATGGGAGTAAGTCCCCCCTTAGAAGGCAGGCTAAAGGGGAGGTGGAGGGATTAGAAATCCGCAGTAGCTGACAGCATCACTGTACGTGGTGCGCCAAGAGCTAGGTCCGCATAGTGGGTGGTTGTCCAGTAATCTTCATCCAGTACATTGTTTACGCTAAGGCGCCAAACCACGCTTGTTTCAGCAATTTTTGAGTTGTAGCGTGCGCCAAGATCAAGAATAGTCTGTGCAGGTAATGCCTGAGTGTTTTGTGCATCAATGTATTGTTCAGACATATAGTTCGCTTGGCCGATAAGCGTGAGATCACGCATCGCAGGGAGGTTCCATTCTAATGCGAGTTTAGCTTGTAAATCGGGTAGCTTAGTTGCTTGTTTCCCCTCCTCTGTCACATCTGTTGCTTTTGTAATCTCTGCATCTGTATAGGCGATACCACCGATGAGTGTATAGTCCTTTGATAGTGTGCCGTAGAACCCCCATTCAATACCGCGATTGCGCTGTTCACCACCGAAAGAAAAAATGTTGGTATCCGGATCTTGGTACCCATTTGGCTTTTTAATCTCAAATAAACTGAACGTATGAGCAAAGCCGTCCAGGTCAAGCTTCACGCCTGCTTCAGTCTGTTTGGTTTTTTGGGGTTCAAAAGCCTCTCCTGCGTTTGCAGCGCTAGAGCCTGCTGTTTTCCCATTCGTTAAGCCTTCGGTGTAGTTACCATAAAGCGAAACTGAGCTCGAAACTTTGTATAATGCTGCAAGTGCGGGAGTGTAAGTACTTTCCTTAAACTTGGTGGTAGGAAGCGACATTCCGTTCATTATTATTCCAGATTCATAATCAATGCTCTGGTAACGCAAGCCGAGCGTGATTTGGTATTTCCCATCAACAAAAGATAACGTATCGGCAATGCCATAGCTGACCTGAGTTGAATCGATAGGTAAACCATAGTAGTTGTCGTAAACTGAATTTTCTGGTCCCCAAACAGGATCATAAATATTCGAGTTCCAAGGGGCTGGATTATTATTACCTGTTGGAGAATCATTTTTATCTTCTCTAAAGTAAGTACTATTCAGTACAAGGTGGTGTTCTACTGGGCCAGTGTCAAAGTTGCTACGAACACCTATCTCACCTGAAGTCCGTTTGTTCTCAAGCTTAACTGATCCGAGAGATACCTCTAGGTTACCCTCGTTATCGATGATTTTGATTCGTTGCGGTACATTTGAATGAAAATCTGTACGGCTACCACCCAATGCGCTGTATACAGTTACAGAGTCACTAACGCTTAGCTCCCCGCGAATCATCATCCCTTTATCTTCGCTATCATTGTAGGCCCAACTTGGCGTCAATAATGTGTCAGATGGAGGAGGTGATGGGATTTTGAGACCAGAAGCGATGCTTAACCCACGGTTTGCACCTTCAACTCGCTCTGTACTGTAGTAAAAATCTGCTTCAAGGAAAGCAATGTCATTACGCCAATCAAGGCTTAATGATGCAAGTTGAGTTTTGTTGCTTTGGTTGTTTATCGCGGTGTCTCCATCTTTAAATGCACCGTTGAAACGAATACCAAATTCTTCATTTGTACCAAAGCGACGTCCAATATCGATATGTCCTCCGAATTGAGTGTCCGATAAGTAGCTGCCGGTGAAAGATGTGATTGGTGTTTCTTGTGCTCTTTTTGTCACTAAGTTGATGGTGCCACCAACAGATCCATTCGGTGGCATACCGTTGAGCAAAGAAGCAGGACCTTTAAGTACATCAATACGTTGATACATTTCAGGAGAGGTTCGGTAATAAGGAGCGATACCATACAATCCATTAAGCATAACGTCGCTAATGTCTGAGTTGAAACCTCTTATTTTGAAACTTTCTTTGTTTAAGCCGGTTTCACCGCTGGTGAAAACAGAGGGATCAGAAGCTGAGATTACATCTGAGATATCGCGTGCTTGTTGGTCTTGAATGTGTTTTTCTGTGTATCCAATCGTATTGAAAGGCGTTTCCATGAGGTTTTTATCGCCAAGCATTCCTATATTACTCGCGTGAGAAACTTTGCCAGCGGCATAAACTCTGTTTGCTTCACCATAAACTGTCATTGATTCATCTACGACTTCTTCAGCTTGAGCGATACTAATTGGTACGACAAAAGTACTAAATTGAAGTGAAATAAAGAGGGCGATATGACATGGGCTTGGTTTGTTTTTCTGTGAAGAGTCCATCGCTATCTGATGATAGTCATGAGTCATTATAGATTCCTTTTCTTTGTTTGGGCTAGCTCACATCCGTTCTGACGTCGATTGAGTGTTGAATTACTTAAGATCCAACTCATTGTTATTAGATTTAGCTTTGGTAACCTTTTAGGATGTCTTCAATTATGATTTTCAGAGATGTGATGCTTGCTGAAGTGATGTACCAAGCATCGGCATCAACAAAAACGACGTTGTCGTTTTTCCATGCTTTGGTTTGACGGAGTAGTGGGTTTGCTAAGTGTTCCGCATCAATGACAGGCTTTCCTTCCATTACTGCTGTTCGATCAATGATGTAAAGAATGTCTGGATCAGCTTGGCTAATGAACTCGCTAGAAATTGGCTGACCATGCAAACCTGTCTCCACTCTTTCACTCGCTGGTTTTACCCCCAGAACATCGAAAACGAAGCCATAACGAGACTCAACGCCAAATGAGCTGAAAGCACCATTGTTATGCATGACAACCAAAGCTTTTTCAGAACGCTCTTTCGTAACAGCGCGCACTTCTGCGACTTTTGCATCGATTTCGGCAACTTTCTGTTGGGCTAGCTCCTGCTTTTCAAAGATCTCACCAAGCTCTACAAGGTGTTTCTTAATGGTATCGACGTGATGGTCACGACTATTACGGTAGTTGATGTCAAAATGTAAAGTCGGAGCGAGTTGAGAGAGTTCTTCATACTGATTAGCATGTAGCGGAGTCATCAATACGAGATCTGGTTTTAGGGCATAGATCTTTTCCATATTAGGCTGAACTATCGCACCAAGATCCGCTATCTCAGGTGTGTCTTTGTATTTCGCTAGAAAGTGAGGAACAAAGTCTTTCACCATTCCTGAGATTGGAACATTTAGCTGATCTAAAAAGTCCACTTCGTTCATATCTAATGCTGCCACTCGTTGAGGGCGATGAGAAATAGTAGTTGCTCCGAGATTGTGTTCAATCACGATGAGCTTTTCTAATGGCTGAGTATCTTCAATTTTAGTTATTTCCGGCTCGCAACCTGATAAGGCTCCTAGAGCGCAGCAAGCAAGCGCGATACTCAAACGTAGGGGGCTCTTAAACATGGGGTATTTCCTTTTTGTCAGTGAGTTGTCTTTAAACAGGCGAGTAACAGTTTTCATATTTGGCTTCTTGTTCTTATCGTGATGGCTAGGAAATATCCCCCACAAAGGACATTCACCAAAATAGAGACGGTGGTTTTAAAGTTAAATAAGTGCTCTACCAGAAGTTGACCAGACAAGAACATGACAATTGCAATAGCACAAGCAACGAGCAATATGTGTCTGTAGTTCGGTGCGCTAGTAACGGAATAAGCAATATTGGCAATAAAAATTCCCATAAAAGCCGTTGGGCCAATCAAGCTCGTCGAAATTGCTACTAAAATGGCGATTACAGCAAAGAACTTTGGTACATATTGCTTATCATTTAGTCCTAATGACATCGCTTGGTCTCGACCTAGACCTATCACATCTAGCTCGCGTGACCATCTGTTAGCAAAGAGTGCCAAAACGCTTAACGCAATACTGGAAAAAAGTAACGTAGAAGGTTTCGCTCGCGCAAACGAGGTATAGCTGAGCCCTTGAAGGATAGAGAATTCTCCAGGGCTTATTCTGAGCTGGATAAATTGAGCAAGAGTTGTCAGCACCATTGTCAAAACAAAGCCAATCAGCAGAACTTGGTGCATGTCATGTTTAAATCTATTGAGTACCCAAGATTGAATCGCTAAGGAATACAACAGAATGAGTATTGCAGAGACAGCGAAAATACCGACAACACCTAATGTAGCAATGCCAGAAGTGCCCCCTAGTAATAAGAGTAGGGTTTGCCAAACCAGATAAACCGACTCATATCCCATAATGGATGGCGTAAGAATACGATTACCAGCTAAAGCTTGGAAAATAACAGTAGAGATGGCCACGCAGCTGCCCCCAATAACTATGGCACCAAGTTTAATCAGCCTCTTAGGGATGACGTAATCAAAATCCCACCCAGAGCTTGTAAAGATAAAGGCGATAGACAGTATGCAAACGAGTATAATGCTCACTCGCATGTTTGAGTAATGTGATCTCATACTCGTGCTCCTTTCAAAAGAAACACAAGAAACATGACTCCCCCGATAGCACTGGCTGTTAATCCAATTGGGACTTCAAAAGGAAAGGCAACAACTCTGCCTATGACATCGCAAAAAATAAGTAACGAAGCGCCGCCTAGTGCAACGATTGGTAGGGTGTTTTTAAGGTGATCGCCATATTTTAGTGCGACTAGGTTAGGTATGACTAAACCGATAAAATGAATGGCACCTACGGTCACCACTGTTATAGCAACTGTCACGGAAACTAGCATTAGACCCAAGGCGGCAGTGAACGCAATATTAATTCCTAAGTTGGACGCAACATCTTCGCCCATTCCCATCACAGTAAACTTATGTGCATATAAGTAAGTCAGTAGGGTGATGGGTAAAATCAAGAAAATTATTTCATAGTGTTCTTGGACCACTTTGGAGAAATCTCCCATTAACCAACCGGACATACTCTGTAAGATGTTGTTTTGATAAGCATAAAACTCCGCTATAGCACTTATTACACTACCAAACATAAGCCCAATCACAGGTATTAACGCAGAGTTACTGAATTTAATTTTTCGTACGATGGCAATGTAGATAAGGCCAGCGGCGAAGCAAAATAGTACGGCGAAGAGCATACGTTCAAGCTTGTCTGAGGATGGAAGCATGACGATAGATACCAAAATACCGAGCTTTGCCGCATCGATACCGCCTGTGGTGCCCGGCTCAACAAAACGATTTCTAACAATATGTTGAAGAATAACACCACATATTGCGAGACCAGATCCGGTAAGAATTAGTGCGATTAGCCTTGGTAATCTGCTAGCAGTAATCGGTAGCCAAGCTTTGTCATCCATGGTCAGCAATAACGACCAATCTAGTTGGTTTGCGCCGACGAAAATTGAAGTTAAGCACAGTATAAAAAACAGGCTTACTACGTGAATACTCATACAGAATCTGCCCCAAAATAAAATGAGTTTCTCTTAACTTATGACTTGGGGATGGAATACGAATAATGAATATCTATTCGCATATAGGTTCTAAATTCCAACAAAACATAACCAAGTTATTTTTTATAAACATTAAGGTCACAATCCAGCCCTCAAAGTATCACTAGGCCATACCTAAAAATTCAACGTGCTGATTTGGCTTTAAAACTGGATTAACTAGCAAAAGAAAAGTGCCGCTTTCAATGCAAAGAGAAAGAGGTTCTCGATTTAAAATTAAAATACAAATGATAATTATTTTCATTATATCTTTGTTTTTTCGGTTAAGCAATGAGGTTCATATATGTTTCTCTAAAAAGATCAATCGCGTATAAAAAACAAGGCAATGGCTAATGCATGTGCTTTTGGGTAAGTGGTTAAAAAATAAAGCCAAAGAGCATTAAGCTTTCTTATTGTTTAAGGATGTTTTTCGCTTCAGAAGCTCGTTGGTTGAGGTTTGATTTAAATGGTATGACGATAGTTTGTTCAGGAAGAGGAGTTAGTAGTGACGATGATGTCTAGATGTCGTTTGTATTTTAGGATTTATTAGATACCGCATTAAAATAGCGTCATAAAGTCGTGATGCTTCGCATCTTCAGTGTTAGCGATGTTAATGCGGTAATTTCTAATAAACTAGCGGATTAATGTCTCAACTTGCTTTTGGAGCAAAGTAAAGCTGATTCACAATTCAAAGACATCGTCAGTTGCTTTATTGTTAACCTGTGTTATTCGAGCTTACTTAGTACGTAATTCAAACCACCAACTACGGCTGCAACCTGTGCATCGTTGCATTCTTCGTCGGTCACCGTTGGGCTGTCTGGGTACACTTCCGTTGTCGTGCCGTAAACGCAATTTGTTACGCCGCCACACAGGCCCAGTTTTACCATTGGGTAGTTGATAACGCCAAACTGTACGACGGGTGAACCAATGATTTCGCCGTTTTCATCTGCTGGTGCAATGTGAGTCACTTTTGCAACTGACTTAATGACCGCTTTTTGGAAGTCAGGCTGAGGGTTTTCACTATCTCCCACCGTGTAAAAGCCATCTGGGATCATACCTTCAATGTACTCAATACCATCACGAGCAGCTAAGGCTGGACGGAACTCAGTTTCGTCAGAATCTGTCGTTTCATGTAGATCAATGTGCATTAACACATCGCCTAAAGTTGCAACTAGCTTTATGAGGTTAGCGGACTCTTCGGCAGGGCTATCCTTATAGAAAGAGCGGTTTGGATCAATCGCGTTTGGATTCCAGCGGTTGATCACCTCGTAACCCCAAGGGCTTACGCAGGGTGCAACGACAATATTGAAATGCTCTGCATAGCGCTCTGCTTCTGTTTCTACAAACTTTAATGCGCCATGTACACCGCTGGTTTCGTAACCGTGCACGCCGCCTGTGACCAACACAGCAGGTTTAGTTGAATCCCAATTGCGTGTTTTGATACAAAACAGAGGGAAGCGTGCCTCGTTGTATGAGAGCGCACCATATTGTTCAACATCAAAACGCTCGCGTAGGGCATCGATTTTACTGACGACTTCATCTTGGTAGCTACGTTTTACTTCTTGCGTTGCTAACCAAGCTTTACGTTCTTCTTCGTTCCAAGGTTGGCCAGGAGTACCGATCGGGTAAATGTATCCACTTTTCATCTATACTTTTTCTTTTGACTGCTGAAAGGTATCACAAGACTAGACCTGTCTTATCTTTACGGCAATATAAAACACCATTTGGGGTGGTATTCTTTGCAAAATCATCACTTTGATGAGTGATTCATTGGTGTTACATTTTGTTACTTACTCAATTTCATATAAGAGACAAAAAATGGCTGGAGCAAGTTTACTCACACTGTTGGACGATATTGCCACGGTGCTTGATGATGTCGCCTTAATGTCAAAAATGGCGGCAAAGAAAACCGCAGGTGTATTGGGAGATGATCTAGCGTTAAACGCTCAACAAGTGTCTGGTGTTGCATCTGAGCGAGAGATTCCAGTGGTTTGGGCGGTTGCAAAAGGCTCATTCAAAAATAAATTGATTTTAGTTCCTTCAGCTTTACTTATTAGCGCGATTATTCCATGGCTTATTATGCCATTATTGCTAATTGGCGGCTTATTTCTCTGCTTTGAAGGGGCAGAGAAAGTACTTGAAAAAGTGTTTCCTCACTCGCATCCGCACGAAGAAAAAGAGGAGCTAGTTAATACTGGCGAGTCGATAGAAGAGTATGAAAAGCGTAAAGTTTCTGGTGCGATTCGAACAGACTTTATCCTTTCAGCAGAGATCATCGTGATTGCGTTAGGTACCGTGACAGGAGCCAGTCTTGTTACGCAAATTTTAGTTGTCAGTTTAATTGCAGTGATTATGACGGTTGGAGTTTATGGACTAGTCGCTGGGATTGTGAAGCTAGATGATTTAGGCCTTTACCTTGAAAGTCGCTCAAACGGTAAAGGTTGGGTAGCGAAAGTCGGAGGGGCCTTGGTCGCTTTTGCACCAAAGTTGATGAAGTTGTTAACCATTGTAGGAACTGCTGCGATGTTTTTGGTGGGTGGAGGAATTGTGGTGCACAACGTGCCAGCCATTCATCACTTTGTAGAGCCGATTATTATGAACTTTAGTGGTCATTCGGTTGCTACAGCCATTTTGCCTATTTTACTGAACGGTATTATCGGCTTTGTGGCGGGGTTGGTTGTGGTTGCGGTATGGACGATGGTTGAAAAGCTTCGTGGTCAATAATCACATCTAAAACATGAGACGATAATAACAAGGGTCATGACTTCTTTTTACAAAAAGCATGACCCTGTTTTATGGGTGAAACGTCAGTAAAGTACTTACTTCACTTTCCACTCGATCTGTTCATTTGCTCGAATAGGCACAACGATAGCATTGCCAAATGGCATCGTTTCTGGCACATCCCAAGCGGATTTTTCTAACGTTACCGTATCTGTGTTACGTGCAATGCAGTAAAAATCAGGACCGTTGAAGCTTGCGAAAGCTTCCAAGTTTTCCAACTTGCCTTCTTTTTCGAAGACTTCTGCATAAAGCTCTAGCGCAGCGTGTGCAGTGTAAGAACCAGCACAACCGCAAGCCGATTCTTTTGCCCCTTTCGCATGTGGCGCTGAGTCTGTACCTAGGAAAAACTTCTTGCTACCACTAGTTGCTGCTTCGATCAGCGCTTGCTGGTGGGTTCCGCGCTTAAGAATTGGCAAACAGTAGAAATGAGGTTTAATACCACCCACAAGCATGTGGTTACGGTTGAAAAGAAGGTGGTGGGCAGTGATGGTAGCCGCTACGTTGTCTGAGGCATTGTTAACGAAGTTTGCTGCGTCGGCGGTGGTGATATGTTCTAGTACGATTTTAAGATTAGGGAAATCATTGACGATAGGAGCGAGGACAGTATCAAGGAATTCTTTCTCTCGGTCGAAGATATCAACATCGTGATGTGTTACTTCCCCATGAACCAAAAGTAACATTCCTACTTCTTCCATCGCTTCGAGAACGTGGTAAATGTTCTTCGCATTGGTCACACCGGAATCTGAGTTTGTGGTAGCGCCTGCAGGATAGAGCTTGGCAGCAACAATGTGTCCGGTTGCTTTAGCCTTACGTATTTCGTCTGGTGTCGTGTTATCTGTAAGGTAAAGCGCCATTAAAGGCTCAAACTGTTCGCCATGTTGCTCTTTGAGAATTCGGTCACGGTAGGCTAGGGCGAGCTCAGTTGTAGTAACAGGTGGGACGGTATTTGGCATAATCAGCGCACGGCCATTGTAGCGGCTGATGTCGCGAACGGTGTCTTTAAGAACTTCCCCATCGCGTAAGTGAACGTGCCAGTCGTCAGGACGAGTGATAGTCAGTGTTGTCATTAATTGCTCCCACCATTGAAAAGTTGTCTGATTGGAGCCTAAGCGCCGTATTTGCTTTTGAGCAAACGCTTGCGCTTAGGCGACAGGATGATAGAGGAATTGCCCTCATATTTCATCCCATTTTTCAATTTTATAAAGAGTGAGAGTGTAAGTGGTTACTTCATTGTTAACCAAAGCGCGTGGATCGTACCTGGTAGAAAGAAGAAACACGTCAATATTAGATTAATCAAAAAGTCTTTATTTAGACCTTTCTCCATAAACACCGCGACAGGCGGAAGAAAGATACATAACAAAATCAGAACCAGTTTTCTTGTATCCATAATTAAGCTCCAAATCGATAAATGGGAGTAGTGATAACTTGGGTGAATTATGTGTGTCGTATCACACTTTATCAAACGGTATTTGGTCAGAACGGTGTTAAAAAACGCGAATATTGAGTGTAGTAAATACTTGTCACTAAAACCAAATTTATAAGAATATGGTTTCGAGAAAGTTGCGATGGATGAAGAGGCAGTAGACTCTGCAACTTAATGTGATTTGAGTATACAATACCGCAACAAATAAAAAACACCCGTAGGAAGAAGGCCATGTCGCAACCCGTTTTATCCCAAATTAATGTTTTTCCGGTTAAGTCAGTTGGCGGATTATCGCTGTCGTCCGTATGGGTTGAGAAGCAAGGATTGAGCTTCGATCGTCGCTTTATGATTGCGAAAGCTGATGGCTCGATGATCACTGCGCGAAAGTATCCGCAAATGGTAACCATTAAGTCTGCCTTATTGTCCGATGGAGTGGTGTTTAGTAGTTTGGGTATGGAGCCACTTAAAATCCGTTACCAAGATTTCAAAATGCAGGAGACACCTGCAACGGTTTGGAAAGATACATTTACTGCCTATACCACGACAGATGATGCAGATGACTGGTTTAGTCGTGTGTTGGGGCAACGCGTTGAGTTGTTGTTTAGTGGTGAGCAATCGAATCGTGTCCGTGAAAAGCTAGGTCAAAACGTCAGTTTTGCTGATGGTTATCCGGTTTTAGTGATCAGCCAAGCTTCACTTGATGAGCTGAACCGAAGAAGTTCAGAGCTACACTCAATGGATCAGTTTCGTACTAACTTAGTTGTCTCTGATACTAAGCCATTTGAAGAAGATTCATGGAAGCGCATACGAATCGGTGAGGTAGAGTTTGAGTCTCTCAAACCTTGCGAGCGCTGTATCCTGACTACGGTGAATACCCAAAGAGGCACATTCCGTGAGAGCAAAGAGCCGCTCAAAACCTTGCAACAGTTCCGTGCAAACGATGTCGGTGGTGTGTTCTTTGGCCAGAATCTTGTAGCGCGAAATGAAGGCATTATTCGTCAAGGCGATAAAGTTGAAGTATTGGAGTACAAAGAGCCGGAGTTTTACGTAGATAACTCGCCAGTGCGCATGAAGCTTACATGTGTTGAGCGTGAAGAAATTGCCCAAGACTTTGTGACCTTATGGTTAGAGCCAAACAAAGGTTCGTTGCCTAATTACTTGCCAGGACAACACCTGCCAATAGAGGTGAATATTGATGGTAAGAAAGTGGGTCGACGCTATACCTTATCATCCAGTCCTTCTCGCCCGGGTCGTTATGCTATTTCTGTAAAGCGTATCGCGGGTGGAAGAGTCTCTAACTCACTCTTAGACAACTTACAAGTCGGTGATGTTTTAGAGGCAGAACAACCTGACGGTCAGTTCCACCTTAAAACGCATGAAGCGCAGCCTCTGTTGTTACTCTCTGCGGGTAGTGGAGTAACACCAATGTTATCAATGGTGCGTTACTTAGCGGATCACAATCAGTTGGATAACGTGGTTTTCTACCATCAATGTCGCACCGAGAATGATATTCCTTGTCGCTCAGAGTTGGAGCAGTTAAAGCGTGAGCACCCAGCGCTAGAAGTAAAAGTCTGTTTAACGCAACCTGCTGTTGATTGGTTTGGTTTGAAAGGGCGTTTAAGTTTGTCACACATTAAGCAAATCAAAGATGTTGAACAGCGCCAAGTGTTTGTGTGTGGTCCTGATGGTTTTATGGAGAAAGCGAAAAATCTCCTGCTAAGAAAAGGGCTGCCAGAAGAAAACTACCATCAAGAAGCGTTTGGCGTATCTTCAGTCACTTCAAGACCAGAGAAGAGCATAGCGATCGATTTCAATGGGACGAAAGTTGTAGGGAATAATCAGAAAACGTTGTTAGATCAGCTTGAAGACGCAGGGAAGGTTGTTAGCAATAGCTGTCGTGCTGGCTTATGCGGCGCGTGTAAGGTTCAGCTTACGTCGGGTCAAGTACATCATCCGGACGTGCCTGCGTTGACAGATGAGGAACGTGCAATGGGAACCGTATTGGCGTGTTGTGCTGTGCCAGAGACGGACGTAACAGTAACCAACTAGGCGAGAGCAATTTTGTCCTTCGACAAAAACTGTTCCTAGACAAAAAACGCTGCTATTTTTAGCAGCGTTTTGAGTTTTAAAGAGAGCTGAAAATATCGCTTAGTCGTAAATCGTCGGGATTGGCTGGCGTTTGTGCTGCGTTGCTTTGTAAATCGCTACCAGACGGTCACTCACTTGCTGTGGAACAGGTTTGCCCTCTAAGAAGTCGTCGATTTGCTCGTAAGTTAGGCTTAGGGCATCTTCGTCTGCTTTCTGTGGAGCAAGCTCTTCTAAGTCTGCCGTTGGCACTTTCTTCACTAGTTGCTCAGGTGCACCCAATGTAGCAGCCACTTCACGAACTTGGCGCTTACTTAATCCGAACAATGGTGCCATGTCACAAGCGCCATCACCAAATTTAGTGTAGAAACCAGTGATGTTTTCTGCTGAGTGATCAGTACCAAGAACAAGGCCGCCTACGTAGCCCGCGATCTCGTATTGAGCAACCATGCGAGCACGCGCTTTTACATTGCCTTTTACGAAGTCGACTTTTTCTGCATCAGTTGGTAGAAGGTCTGTGCCTTCTAATGCAACGTGAGAAGCCGAATGAAGCCCGTCAACACCTGCTTTGATGTTCACCGATACAGAATGGGTTGGCTGGATAAAAGACAGAGCGAGCTGAGCCTCATCTTCATCTTTTTGCTCCCCGTAAGGCAGGCGAACTGCGATAAATTGGTAGCTATTGTTGCCCGCTTCTTCGTTTAGTTGGTCTACAGCCAACTGAGCTAAACGACCACATGTCGTTGAGTCAACGCCACCGCTGATGCCAAGAACAAGAGACTTACAGCCCGCTTCTTGCAATTTACGCTTAATAAAAGCGACACGGCGTTCAATTTCAAAATGCGGATCAATTGAAGGGAGTACGCGCATTTCGTCACGGATGGATTGTTCCATTTAGGGTTCCTTTTCCTGCAAATATTTCAGACTCTAAAGCGCATTTGCTCAAATGGTGATAAACCATACAGTTGAGGCTCATTAAACGCGACTTTAGGGTCAAAAGCTGTAAAGATTAGTAGTATCATACCGAAATCATCAGATTAGAAAACTCTCTTCAACCAGGTAATCACCGGATATGAAAAAAATCGCCATTTTTGGTAGTGCATTTAACCCACCTAGTTTAGGGCATAAAAGTGTTATTGAGTCTTTGAGCCACTTTGATCTTGTGCTACTTGAGCCAAGCATTGCACACGCTTGGGGCAAGAACATGCTTGATTACCCAACTCGGTGCAAAATGGTTGATGTGTTCATCAAGGATATGGGGCTTTCTAATGTTCAGCGTTCTGATGCAGAGCAAGCTTTATACCAACCTGGACAAAGTGTGACGACCTATGCGTTGTTAGAAAAAATTCAAGAAATCTACCCAACTGCCGATATAACTTTTGTCATTGGTCCTGATAATTTCTTCAAATTTGCTAAATTTAGTAGAGCTGAAGAGATTACGGAACGTTGGACTGTTATGGCATGTCCTGAAAAAGTAAAAGTAAGAAGCACAGATATTCGCAAAGCATTGGCCGAGGGTGAAGAGATCGGCGCCTATACAACACCTTCCGTACGTGATTTATTACTTAGTAAAGGCTTATACAGAGAAACATTGTCTGGGAACTGAGAGGTCAGATTTTCATGGTCAGAGTCGTTTTATTTAGTGCATGTGCGCTGCTTGTGGTGACACAAGCTCATTCCGCGTGTAACTATTTTTCTGATCGTTCCGTGGTGTTTGAAGATAACACTCTTCCTATCTGTGAAGAAATTTTAGATTCCATCGGCGTGTTAAGTACTGAAGCATTGATTTGGTATGCAGCGGAAGCGAAGCTTGAAGGACCAACAGAAAACTATTGGGAGGAGTGGGCGATTAAGCCGGAAGAGACCCCACTTCTAACTCAAAACTTAGAAAAGAATTACTTTGGTCTTGGTTTTTGGATGCCGGAAGAGCTCCGAGACGAAGAGAGTAAAATGGATACAGAAGAGTGGCTTCGTAGTCACGGGTTGATGTTCAGCGTTGGTTTTGGTGATAAATCAGACGGACAGCCAAGAATGCGGTTTGATTATCGTTGGCACGAATATTATGACGCTGACTGGATGATGCAGATAGAAGTACCTTTCTAGACATCTCAAGCAAATGAAAAAGGGCGTACATTATCAATGTACGCCCTTTTTGTTTTAATCTACTTTCTGTGTCCGTAATGCTGAAGACGTAGCTTGTTGAAGAGCAAGTTATAGCGTTTCTCCAAAGACTAAAAAGCAAAGCTGTTCATATTCTTCGGTGTTACCAGCAAAAAGAGAGTCAACAATTTGCTCTTCCTTCTTCCCCGACAGTTTCATTTTTCTTGCTTCACGTAGTGTTAGTACCAAGCAAAGCTCTTTAGAAATATTCATGTCACAGCCAGGAGTCCATTGATTGATGGTTCTCGTTAACGTTGAGTGCGCTAGTTTAGGAGACAGCGTCAATACTTCATGTCTTACTACTGTCAGTAGATCGGTTTGCAGATCCGAGCGTTCGGCAGTTGTTGCTAGCTTCTCGACGAGCGCTTTTAGTAGCGGTGAAGGCTTCACAAAGCCCGCCTGTTGTGAGAAGTCGTCATTTAAACGCACAGAAAAATCACAACGATATACACGAGAATTAGGTAAAAAGGTGAGGGAGCTCAAACATCCTTGAGGAATCCAAAAATATTGGCCTGGTTCAATGGCATACTCCTGCTTACCCAATTTAATGACGGCTAACCCTTCGATGACAGATAGTAGACTGTGCTTCAGTGCTTTTTTACGCGCAGCTACATCAAGAAAGGGGTATTTAGCGTCGTGAAATTCAATTGCGTAGTTCATTATGAGTACCAGTGTTTTTTGGCGCTAAGGGTAACGTTAAACCCATACGATTCCAACCTGTTGAGAGAATTTTTTAGCATGATAAATGGTGGCTTAACTGGTATGACCATGTTAAAAGTATGGGTTGAAATGCTGCTTGTCAGCAAAACTATGCGTAAAATGTGCCAGCTTTTTTTGATATGTAATGAACAATGACAGCCAATACCGATCCTTATATTGAAATTCGTCCTTACAACGACGAAGAAATTCCAGCAGCGCTGGATCGTCTAATCCAAGATGATGAATTTATCACTGCTATCCTAGAACATCGCTTTGCTAATAAAGCAGCGTGGTTCAAAACGCTAATGAGCCCGATCCTGCGAATCTACCTGAAAGCCAAGTGGAGCAAGCTTGATTCTGTCGAAGCAATTCAGATTGAAGTGAAGAAGTATCTGAAAGATACATTGAATAAGACAACGGATGGCGTCACTTTTTCTGGTTTGGATAAGCTGGATAAAAACACGTCATACCTATTCGTTTCTAACCACCGTGATATTGCGATGGACCCTGCGCTCGTAAATTATGGCTTGTACCAAAGTGGGCACCGTACAGTTCGTATAGCGATTGGCGATAACCTGCTGAAGAAGCCATGTGCGACAGAATTGATGCGACTCAATAAGAGCTTCATCGTTAAGCGCTCTGCTAAGGCGCCTAGAGAAATGATGAAAGCATTGGGACAACTGTCAAGCTATATCAAACATTCGCTTGATACTGGCAATTCAATTTGGATTGCCCAAAAGGAAGGTCGTGCTAAAGATGGAAACGACTTTACTGATCCTGCGATTTTAAAAATGTTCCATGTTGAAGGTCGTAAACAAAAAATCAGTTTTGGTGAGTACACGCGTTCTCTGAAAATCGTTCCTGTCTCGATTGCCTATGAAAATGATCCATGTGACATTGCCAAAGCAAAAGAGCTGTACGAAAAAGCAGAAAATGGCCGCTATGAAAAAGGCGAATTTGAAGATATCGAAAGCATCATTCAAGGTATCGTTGGCTATAAAGGCCGTGTACATGTTGCGTTTGGTGATGTGATTGAGCAAGAGTTTGAAACGCCGGAAGCTCTTGCTGGTGAAATCGACCGCCAAATTCACAACAACTACAAATTGTACCCAATCAACTTGTTAGCTGCTGGGCATGAAGATTCGAGCATCATTACGGAAGCGGTTAAGCGTCATCTCTCGGATAAGTTGGATCAGCTACCTGAAGGAGCAAGACCTTATTTGGTGGCGAGCTATGCCAATCCTGTGAATAACCAAGAGTAATCTTCGTCACTGAACTCGTTGATTCAGAATGCCTTAAAGCCTCGGTCTGCCGGGGCTTTTGTTTATCTGCTCTTTAAGGTGCGACGGCACCACCAAGGGTTAAATTGCTGGGCCATTTTGTGATCCTGTTACCACCTAAATAGATATTCCCTTTCACCGTCATTGTGTCTGGAAATACTTTCAGCGCTGATCCTCCAATATAGAGATTACCATCAACCACTAATCCTTCAGGAAGATCAGAAATGGGAGTGCGAATAACACTTAGATCACCTTTTACTCGAAGTTTAGCTGGAAGCGCTTTTAGCGGTGTATCTGTCAGGTTTAGGTAACCGCCTAATTTTATGCCTTTAGGCCAGTTTTCGATCTTACTACCTAGTAGGTTTGCATAGCCTTTTATCTTTGTTCCTGAGCGAATAACTTTGAGTGCGCTGTTAGTTGCTTCCAGACTGCCTTCAACATCAAGCCCTTTGGGCAAGGTTTTGATAGGGGTTTGTGAGATGTTTAAGTTGCCCTTTACCACTAGGCCAGAGGGGAGTTGGGTGTAAGGCTTGTTTCTAAGATCAAGATTGCCGTAATTATCGATGTGACCAAACTTAGAATAGTAATCTAGCTCATATGCCAAAGGAGACGAGCAGAGCAGGATTGAAGTAAGGCATAGGGAAACAAAACGCATAGTCAAAGATTTAGTTAAATACCGAGATCAACAGGTGCTTATCTTATACTTAAATAAACCTATTATGCATTTTTTGCTCACAGTTTTTGATTCATAACTTAAATATTCAAATTAGAGATGCACGCTAAAAGTGTGCGCTTCTTTACTGCGCTAAGTAACTTCAAGCTTACTAAAATGAGATAAATTAAATGATTGAATGTGAAGCAGATTCAAGCGTAGAGGTGAGAAAAATATCAGTAGATATTTGAATAATATGAGATTCTTCCAAGAACTTCACAAGGGTCCTTGTTAGTATTATTGAGGTTTGAGGGAGATTTTCATGAAGTTAAAAAGTGTATCTATTTTTACCGCTGGTGTTTTTGCAGTACTGCTGTCGGGTTCCGTTTTTGCTAAATCATACAGTACACCAGAAAACAAAGCGCTAATAGTTGCTGACGGTAAGGTAGGTCAGCGTATCTGTTACTACGATGATAAAGCCTACACCACAGGGGCCGTGATTAATGTTGAAGGCGTACTACTGATGTGTACCGCTGAGAACGATTTTGAAACCAATGGCTCGTTAAAGTGGGTCGTGTTCAAAAAAGATAAATAAACGCGCCGAAGTTGTCTGTTTCATTTAGAGCGGTTTAAGATTAAGAGATTGGAAAAATAAAAGCGAGCATCATGCTCGCTTTTTTCATTAACGCGCGAGTGAGCGAGTTTTTAATTCAAAGATAAGTTTTTCAGCACTTACTTCAAATTTGAATCGAGCCGTCGCTTGGTTCGCTTCTTCGGTTATTTCTGAAACATTGTATTCAACATCAGCACATACTGATTTAGCGAGCTCGATGTATTTTTGTAGTTCAGACTCTAGCTCTGTTTTTGTCTGTGCGAAAACCGTTACGTCGGCAACTTCGTCACCTTCTTTGATGATAAAGCCTATCTCGCCAGCACAGCCGCAGGCCTCACATACTTGGTTTTTTTCTAATTCGACACTCATAACGAATCCTCTTGTAAATACTAAGGGTATTCTATCAGGTATTTGATCTGTATCTACAAAAATGACGACTTTTGCGTAAAAAAGGAACAGAATAGGCACTTGTTAAGTAAGGGTTAAAGATTGGATTACTAAATCATCAAGAACGTTAATGTGATATATATCAACATTTAAAATCAATTAACGAACATAGTGACGAGATTTTGCTCAGTCCAGTTGAACTAATGGTTAATTTATAAGACTATTTCTTGATTGATTATTTTTAATAATTATCATTCTTGGTCTTTGAATAGTTTCGATGAATAATTGGCGCAAGGTTTTGATGAGACTAACTTTTCGCCTTATTTTGAGTAGCATGTATTGACAAAAACATAACTGAAAATTACACATTACGCAGTGTAAAGACGTTATGGTTTGGAACTCGACATGATATTAAATAGTCGCAATACATATACCCAAAGCGCTTTCAAGTGCAGCGCTTAGCAACCTGATTTCTAGGTTTTCGCTAATCGAACCGCATCGGCGAGCCGGGTATAATGCTAAGAATGATTTCATTCTGGCCTCATTTAATAGTGAGTTAGATGGATTTACAAAGAGAAGAGCTTAAAATATGCCAAAGCGTAGTAAAGAAGATACCGAAATCACTATCCAAAAGATCATGGATGCCGTTATTGATCAGCTACTCAGATTAGGTTACGACAAAATGTCGTACACGACGCTAAGCCAGCAGACAGGTATATCGCGTACCGGTATTAGCCATCACTTCCCTAAGAAAACGGACTTCACCGCCGCACTGGATGGCCGTATCTTTAAAATGTTTATTGAACACTTAGAGTTTGATAAAGGATTAAATGCATTTTCACAAAGTTGGATTAAAGCGCTGGAAGATGCTGAGTTTCTCGCGATTTTACGACTGCTATTCCATCACATTGTCACCGCTGAAAATGCGCAAGAATTTGCTGCTAATGGTATTGACCGCTTATACAAAATGGTTGAAAGCCAGTTTGGTGCGGGTGGTGACAAAGAGCTTGAGTGGTTGATTGGTCGATCATTGATCCAAATGAGCAAGTAATAGCCTTTAAAGCACCAAATTCTGCCACTATCAAAGCAAAGGCCCGCAATTCTTATATTGCGGGCCTTTGTCGTATCAAAGTGTTTTAGAGACGGCTTAGAGGAAATACGCTTTATGCTGCGGCATGCACTTGAGGGAAGTCTAGCGTCGGATGTTTTGTCACAATAGATCGATAGCCATAAACTTGCTCAATGCGCTCTGACGTTAGTGTATTCCATGGCGTGTCATCACAAACTAGTTTCCCGTTATGCAAGAGTACAAGGCGGTCTGCGTACTGAGAGGCTAGATTCAAGTCATGTAACACCACAACCACCGCTGCGTTTTGTGCTTTTGCCGTTTCACGAGCAATCTTTAACGTGTTGTGTTGGTGGGCGAGATCCAACGCTGAGGTAGGTTCATCAAGCATTAAGATTCGTTTTTCGCCAGATTGATGTAGTTGTGTCATCACTCGTGCTAGATGCAGTCGTTGCTTTTCTCCACCAGATAAAGACGGGTACAGGCTTTCTGCTAAATGCAATACGTCGGTTTGTTCCATGTAATGTAAAGCCAGTTTAGTGGTTTCTTTATTGGACAGTGATAGCGGTATTGCCCCCAGCTCTACTACTTCTCTGGCTAGAAATGGGAAGGTTAAGGTGCTGTGCTGCGGGAGCATTGCAATATGTTTGGCGCTTTTTTCAGGCTCCCAATCATGCTTTTGTTTGCCGAAGTAGGTGATGTGATGATTCGAAGAGATCTCACCGCATAGAAGCTTGAGTAAAGTACTTTTACCTGCGCCATTGGGGCCGAGTAGGGCGGTCACTTCACCAGCTCGGATATCAATGTTGATGTCATCGAGCACCACACGGTTGCCATACGTCATCGAAATGTTTTTCCCCGATAAAACGATCTGGTTCATTACAAAATCTTCCCTTTTTGCTGGAACAATAAGTAGATGAAAAAGGGCGCGCCAATCAATGCGGTCACGATTCCAACTGGTAATTCAGCTGGTGCCACGGCAACACGAGCAAACATATCTGCGGCAGTAAGAAGCAGTGCTCCCATTAAGGCAGATATTGGTAATAGCGTTCGATGGTCAGGCCCAGCGAGCATGCGCCCTAAGTGAGGAATCACGAGCCCAATAAAGCCAATTGCACCACTGATGCTCACCGTAATACCAACACCCAGTGCAGAAAGTAAAATAAGCTGACGTTTGAGTTTTTGAACCGGAACTCCTAAGTGTCTTGCTTCTGATTCCCCTAACAACAGAGCATTCAGCGCCATCGACTTCTTCTGAAACCAGAGCAATAGGATGACGAGTGTTATAGCAGATAGAGCAATCCCTGACCAATTTGCACCAGCTAATGAGCCCATCGACCAAAGCGTCAAATCTCGCAGCATCTGATCATCTGCGATAAAGTTCATGTAGCCAATCGCAGCCCCCGAGAGCGCGCTGATGGCAACGCCGGCTAACAACATAATTGTAACTGAGGTACCAAACTTACTTGTGCCGAGTTTATAAACGAGAATAGTCGTTAGTGCACCGCCAAGGAAAGCAAAAAGAGGCAGAGCCGCTAAGTTCATTAGTTGCGGATAGTTTTGGCTAAATTCAGCAAATACAACAATAGCGAATGCACCACCAAGAGCAGCGCCAGCAGACACACCAATGATACCAGGCTCGGCTAATGGGTTACGGAACAAGCCCTGCATAACCACACCACAAATTGCCAAAATGGCGCCGATGAACATACACAAAATGGTGCGAGGCAATCGGATTTCGTTAATGACCAACTGAATGTGAGGAGCGAGATCAGAACTGCCTCCCGTTAGGCTACGCAAACTGTCAGCAAAGCTAATGTTCATTGGGCCAACGGTAATCGAGGCGATAGCAATAAATGCTAAAAATCCACTAAGCACTGATAACGTCCTTGAAAGGGGGATGCGTCTTAACAACATGTCTTGTCTCTATGGGTAAAGCAGTGCATTCAAGCGTTTGGCTTCTGCAAGGCTTTTAAGGCCCAAACCACCTACTAGAGCGTGACCATCAATCGTCACGATATTTTTGTTCTTTCCTGCTGGTGTCGCAGCAAGAAGCGGCATTGCTTTTAAAATTGCATCGGCACCACCCAACGTTTCATAGCTGCGACCACTAACAAGAATCACGTCAGGCTGCATCTCTACCATCGCTTCTGTGGATAGAGGCTTGTATGACGAGAGTTGTGTAGCGGCTGGGTTTTGTCCGCCGGCGAGTTGAATAATTGCATCGGGTGTCGTTTGTGAGCCCGCAACATTTGCAGGTCGCCCTTCATGGATCAGCAGAAAGAGCACTTTCTTTTTCTTCGCTTGATCAGGTTGGTTTGCATTGAGTGCTTGTACTTGCGCCTGGACATCTTGCTTTAAGCTTTCAGCTTGAGCCTTGCGATCCATAAGGTTCGCAATTTGATCAATACGTTGATAAAGGCCCTCGACATTTGCATCAGTATTAACAATTTCTACATCTACGCCAGCCGATTTCAATTGGCTCAATGTTGTTTTCGGCCCCATCTCATCAGAACCAATGACTTTTGTCGGACGTAAGGCGAGCAACCCCTCCGCTGAAAGACGACGATGGTAGCCCACTTTAGGCAGTTCCATTCCTTTTGGTAATTGACTGGTGACGTCGATAGCAACCAAGCTATCTTTAGCGTCGAGTTCAAGCAAGAGTTCAGTGACGGCGCTGCCTGCGCTAACAACGCGCTCTGAGGATGGCGTTTCATTGGCAAAAAGTTGACTACTCGCAAGTAGGGAAATAGCTGCCGTGACAACAGCATGAATAGTGATGCGTGTGTTCTTCATTTTGAAAGGATCTCTATCTTACTTATTTTTATGATGGCTCTTCAGTGAGTAACTGAGTTGCTTGAATTCCGTTTTCTTGTAAAAAGCCGAGAAGTTGTACTAGCGACTGAATATTCGCGGTTTTTTCTGCTCCAATTACAATCGGTTTATCGCTTGACTTACTCTCTTCTAACAGCGCGAGGGTAAAGTTGTCCCAATCGATATATGTCTTGCCGTTAATAGCCCAGTAAGGCTCGTCTTTAAGAATATTTACCGTGATGGATTGCTTATCGACATCTGCAACAGCCTGAGATTCTGTGCTCGGTAAATTGACGTCTAATGAATCGAGTTTGACCGCTGCGGTTAACATCAGGAAAACCATGACGATAAAAATAATGTCTAACAGCGGTGTTAAATCGGGGGTTAAACCGTTACGACTATTTTCTTGTGGTGTTTTAATCATTGAGTTGCAGCCTCAATCTTCTCAGAAGAGCGCAGTGTTACTTTTGAGTGGTCTGGCGAGACATGCTGTAACGAGATACCTTCAAGCCATAAGTTGACGTAGTTTAAAGTGTGCTCAAGCTTGGCGATTACACGATCCGCCCACAAACCAATGATCTGCGCTCCTGAAATGGCAGGAAGTGCGATAATGAGACCCGCGGCAGTGGTGCGCATAGCAAGACCTAGGCCGTCAGCCAAATCATTCGGAGTGATATTCCCCGTTGAAACCGCGATGCCTTTAAACATGTCAATTAAGCCAAGTACCGTACCAAGCAAGCCAATTAAAGGACTGATGACACCAATCAGCGTCAGCAAACGAAGGCCGGAATGCAGCTGATGGCGTTTTTCTTGCAGCCAAATACCTGCGGCATCTTCTCTTAAAGATTTCGAGAAAGAATGATGAGCAAGCAACATCGCAACACCACGGTACAGAAGCGGCCGCTTATTCGACAACTCTTCAGCAAGTGCTTCAAGCTCGCTCCCATTTGTTGGGTCTAATCCTGTGAGCTTTTGGCGAATGGCTCGCTTTCCTACACCAAGGCTAATTAACACATGGAATAATCGCTCGGCGATGATCATCACGGTTAGAGCTGAGCAAATGATCAAAGGCCATGTCATCAGCCCAAATTGAGTTTGTAATTCTTGTAGTTGTTCCATTATCCATCCAACTTAAAACGAACAGGTACTTGTACTCGGTGAGCGACTTTTAGCCCACCTGAAATATGTGGTGTAAATTGCCACTGTTTGATCGCACGAAGTGCTGAGGCATCTAGCGACTCTGTGCCGGAAGACTCAATCAAAACCTGTTTAATCTGGTTACCATTCTCATCTAGCCATATCTCATACAAGGCTACACCTTCAATACCGCGTCTTTGTGCAGACCTTGGGTAACGGGGTTGTGTTGGTTGACTCACAAACGTTGGTTTGTCGACCAAGACAGGCTGAGATGTTGCCCCTTTGGATTGGCTCGCAGGTGCGGATTGTTGAGCTACCGTCTCTTTCTTCACCGGTTCCGTTTTTTTCTTTGGTTTCGCTTCGGGCTGAACCTTTTGCTTTGTTACGGTTTTGGTGGGCTCGACCGCTTTAGGTTTAGATTGTTTAACCGGTTCAGGTTTTTTCTCTACTACCTTCTTCTTAACAGCGTCTTTCTTGACGACCTGTTTTTTTACAATCTTCTTTTCTGGTTCAGGTTGGTCTTGAGGCTGCTCTTTTGGTGGCGCTACATTTTCTGGTGTAGATTTTTCGACAGCGGGAGGAGCAGACACAAGATTTAGACTTACCGAACTTGCTGGGTTTCCAGCCGGCATCGCGAACACCTTTGTCTCTTGAGAAACAAAAAGAAGTGCGGCATGGATGGCAAGGGAAGCACCTCCTGCAATGACATATCTTTGTACGTTCACGGAATATCTCGGGAAACTATGAAAACTTGGGCAGATTATTACTTACAATGGAAATAAGATCAATTATCAATTGCATTATCATTACGCTCAAATTATGATTCTTGCAGAATTTTTAAGATCAGCTTCCATCCCTTACATGATGGGAGTTAAGCGAGTATATATGAGCGTCGATATCGATAAGCTTGATGAATCAGTGTTGGCCAGTGATAGTCCTGATCCATTGCGATTTGCTTTTGTTAAGAAGCATTCTGCACATGCCGGGGGAGCGAGCGTACCTGTGCCCTCGTCTCAACAACAGGCGATTTTTTCGAGTATTACGGCTAACTCAGTTAAAGCGACCAATAAACGCTGTCTTTATATTCATGTTCCGTTTTGTCGCGTTCGTTGCACTTTTTGTAACTTCTTTCAAAATGCTGCAAGTCGCACACTGGTTGATGAGTACTTTGAAGCATTAATGCAGGAGCTTAGAGAGAAAGCGGCATTACCTTGGACACAAAATGGTATTTTTCACGCCGTATATATCGGGGGCGGAACGCCAACGGATTTATCTCCAGTACAGGTTCGTGTGTTAGGCCAGGCTATCCGAGACCACTTTCCTTTGGCTGCAGACTGCGAAATCACCTTAGAAGGTCGCATCAATCGTTTTTCTGATGAGTTGTATCAAGGCGCTTTAGAGGGTGGGTTTAATCGTTTCTCTTTTGGTGTGCAAAGTTTTAATACACAAGTGCGCCGCAGCGCAAAACGTTTAGATTATAGGGAAGATGTCCTCAAACGAGTGAGCGAGATCGCCAAAGAAGACAAAATTCCGGTCATTATCGATTTACTCTATGGCTTACCTTATCAAACCAAAGAAGTATTAGAGCAAGATTTAAATGATTTCCTCTCGACTGGCGCACACGGACTAGATTTGTATCAGTTAGTGGTTGGCGGGTCAGCTCCCATGCTCAACCTCGTAGAAAAGGGAAAAATCCCGCCACCTGCGACCACACCAGAAAAAGCGGGAATGTATGAGCTCGGTGTGAACTTTATGGCCAAACACCATATGAAGCAACTGAGTGTGAACCATTGGGCAATCGATAACCGCGAGCGTAGTTTATACAATAGTTTAGCCAAGACTTATGCAGAGGTATTGCCAATTGGCTGTGGTGCTGGAGGTAATATCGGTGGCTACGGGATGATGCAACACCGCACACTAGAGACCTATATTAAAGCGGTCAAAGAAGGTCAAAGCACCATCGCGATGATGATGAAGCAAAGCCCTCTAGAACCACTTTTTTCTGCACTCAAATCTGCGTTTGACCGTGGCATTGTTCAAGCAAATCAACTTCCATCATTTATGGGAGAGGACGCGTTCGGGTTTTTATTGCCTCTATTTAAAGTGTGGCAAGCGAAAGGCTTAGTACAACTACATGAACGTAGCGCAGTCCTTACTCTTGCAGGCAGCTTCTGGGCAGTGTCATTGGCTCAAAGTTGTATTCAGGTACTCACGTCGGAGATGAACGAAACCGTACCGAAAGCATCCAATAATTAATGAAAACAAATTGAACAAAAACGGAAGACACAATGGAATCAATCAAGCAACAAGTTGAAGTATTACTAGAGCAAGAACCACAATTATTGCCAGCTGCGATGGCAGAGCGTCTTGGCATTTCCGAGTTTGAGGTTGTTGCGGCTCTACCTCAGGAAATGGTGGCTATTGCACCAGGAGAGCAAGCGCAAAGCATCCTAGAAAGTTTGGTTGGTTTTGGCCCGGTGACGACCATCGTCCACTCTTTTGGTTCTATCTTTGAAGTTAAAGCGCCGTTTCCAAAAGGAAAAGTGGCGCGTGGCTATTACAATTTAATGGGTAGAGAAGGTGAACTGCACGGCCACCTTAAATTAGATAACGTTAAAAATGTCGCATTAGTCAGTAAACCGTTTATGGGTAGAGAGAGTCACTATTTTGGTTTTTTCTCGGAGTGCGGAAGCAATATTTTCAAGGTTTATTTAGGCCGTAACGAAAAGCGCGAGTTGATTGAAGAGCAAGTAACCGCATTTCGCGCCCTACAAGCCGAATTAAAAAAGTAATCACAAACATAATCGAGGCTTAACTCGAATACTAATTAGTAAAGTCAGGTATCAATATGGATCAACAAGTTAAACAAGAGCGTTTGCAAGGTCGTTTAGGGCCAGAGATCAAAGAGTTTCGTCAGGAGCGCCGTACACTTCAGCTTGCAACTGTCGATGCAGAAGGTCGCCCGAATGTAAGCTACGCGCCTTATGTTCAAAACCAGGAAGGTTATTTCGTTCTCATTTCTAAAATCGCTCGTCATGCCCGTAACCTTTTAGAAAATCCAAATGTTTCATTGATGATGATCGAAGATGAAGAGTCTTCAAAGCAGCTGTTTGCTCGTAAGCGCTTAACTTTTGATGCGGTAGCAAATGTAGTTGAGCGAGACACAGAGATGTGGCAACAAGTTGTTGGACAAATGAAAGAGCGTTTTGGTGAGATTATTGATGGTCTAAGCCAGCTAGAGGATTTCGTTTTGTTCAACTTAAAGCCAGAATCGGGGCTATTTGTTAAAGGTTTTGGTCAGGCGTATCAAGTGTCTGGTGATGATTTAGTCGATTTTGTTCACCTTCAAGAAGGTCACAAGAAAGTCGAAAGTGCCTGATTGTAAACCGATCATATGAATGTCGATTATTTGGCATAATGAACGTTTAAAGGGAGTTAGGTTATACTGACTCCCTTTTTTATATTGGAACAAAAGCATGAAACCTGTAAGCAAGGAATTGAGCGAGATTTGCTATCCGTTTATTTACGAGGACAGTCCGGTTTGTGACTTTGAAATTACAGCAGATGAACTTTGTAGTCGTATTGGCCTTGTTCTCGCTATGGAGTTGGACGAGTTTAGCCGTGATATACTGACAAGAATGCAGCCTAATGTTTATCATCTAAATGGTTCGGTTCGCGGAAAATTAGCGATTACAGAGACGGAAGTTGAAGAGTTAAAGGCCGATTATGCTTTGCTCAAGCAACGCATTGATGGTGGCTTCAAAGGCTTTGTTCTACCCGGAGGACACCCGGCAGCCAGTCAATTGCATTTGTGCCGTTGCCAAGCTAAAAAAACGGTACGAGCATTAGTTGCCGTTGAACATACAGGTAAGAAGCAGCCCGCACCTATTTTGTTTCGTTACGCGAACTTATTAGCGAATGTACTTTACAGCCTAGCTTCTTATATTAATCATACTCATCAAGTCAAAGAGACGGAATTCGTTTCTCGTAGTTACGCGATGCCAAAGAAGTGAGCTGAGAAATTAGCGGATGTGAGCATCAGGGATAGGACAAGCACTGCATTATATTCTCAAATCAACTCGTCCAATAAGAGTTAAGAAGTCATAGCTTTGGCTTCTAGCTCTTTTGCTCCGCGAAGCATCGCTTCGATTAGTTCTCCTGCATTGAATTTCTCAAGTGCCTCATGCGCGCCAACTTGGTGAGCTCTGTCTACACAGATTTCGCTCGATAACGATGTATGTAAAATGCGGTATGAATGGTTCAGAGAGGAATTATTCTGAACTTCAAATGCTAATTCATAACCGTCTAATCCGGGCATTTCAATATCGCTGACCAGAATATCAATTGGGCGATGAGCCGCAGCGTCACTTTTCATCAGTTCCAATGCACCTAAACCATTTTTACAGATTTGATACCCAATATTGATGCTATCAAGTGCGTCACACAGCTGTTTACGAGCGATGGAAGAGTCATCCACCAATAGAATACTGAGTGCTTTTAGGCGTTCTCGCTCAATATCTGTCAGCATTGGGATCTTTGAATTCTCGTACTGCGGATAAATTTTGGAAAGTAGCAGCTCCACATCCAGCATTTGAACAGTTTTGTCCTCATAGCGAGTAATTCCAGTCACGAAAATATTTTTTCCAGCGCTCGGAGGTGGCGTTTCAATAGCTTTCCAATCGCACTCAATGATCTTCTCTATACTACGAACCATAAACGCAACCACGGTTCGCAAGCAATCTGTCACGATCAAGTAGCAGCTTTTATATTCTTCTTCACTAATAGGACGAAAGCCAACAGCCGCTGACATATCGATCACTGGTACTGTTAAGTTACGTATCGTAACGGTTCCAATGACGTGATGATGCGAGTAAGGGATCTTTGTCGTTGGCATGTACGGGACGATTTCACGGACTTTTAGCGTACCGATAGCGAAACTCTGTTGCAGGGTGAGCTTAAACATCAACATGCCCTGAGATTGATTCGCTTTGCTAACGACTTTTGCCATGAAAATAACCTTATAAATACCACCGAATTGTGTCTAATCTAATCTTATCAGACGAAGGCTTCAACCATCGGAGAGACAAATGTGAGCTTTTTAGACAATCTTTTAGAGAATAGTGATTAACTGAGCAAAACTTGTTTGTATTTTAAACTCATTATGTAGACGATTTTATATTCCTCGTGTATTTGGGCCTTTACCGCTGAGCTATTATTAAGAAATGTTTGGTCTGTTAAAAAGGATTGGGTACACTTGCGCGACCAGAATAGTGAGAGATAGAACAATGGCAAATACAGCAGCCGCATTACATATTCTTGTGAAGCACAAAGAGCAAGCGGAAGACATAATCAAGCAACTGAAAAAAGGCGCAAAGTTTCAGACATTAGCGAAGAAGTATTCAACTTGCCCGTCAGGCAAACGCGGTGGTGACCTTGGTGAATTCCGCCGTGGTCAAATGGTACCTCAATTCGACAAAGTGTGCTTTTCTGGCGAAGTGTTAACGCCGCATTTAGTTAAAACCAAGTTCGGTTGGCATGTTGTGAAGGTGCTTTACAGAACATAAGGCTTGGTATCGACCTAAACATTGTCAGATGAAACCCACAAGCATTAAATATCATCTGTACGGTCTCTTTTCACCAATCACTACCGTTATGACATGGCAGATACATTCTGATCTGCCATGCTCCACCAAACGCTAATCTTTCCAAACTAGAAACTCATTTATATGCAGTTAACTTGGCTTTTCTCATAAGTCGTTATCCTATTTCAAGCTTTGGTATGAGAATACGTTGGCTGGTTGTATCAATTATCAATGCTATTCCTTGCTGGTGAACTTTGGTTCATGTTCGGGCGCCATTCGCATATGATAGCGACCTTATAAAAATTAATCCTGTTCATAATTTAAGATGTCCCTGACTCATAAAGACTATTTTAAAATCGCATTTCCTTTCATCGTTTCTACGGTAACCCAACCATTATTGGGGGCGGTGGACACCGCGGTGATCGGTAAACTCGGTGTGGCTGAGATGATTGGTGGTGTAGCGATCGGCACCGTCATCATGAATACCTTGTATTGGCTGTTTGGCTTCTTCCGCGTCAGTACTACCGGGCAAAGTGCAATCGCATTAGGTAAAAATAGCCCAGAAGATCAAGCGAGCAGCTTATTCCGTCCTTTCGTGCTTTCGCTTTGCCTTGGCTTGATTTTCATTGCGTTGCAGTCCGTGATTTGGATGGGGGCAGAGCTGATTATCTCCCCTGATGCAGTCGTGGCCGAAAACGCGAAGATTTACTTCGATATCATGATCTTTGGTGCACCGTTTGTACTGCTGAACTACACCGTGATTGGTTGGCTGATGGGGCAGGCGAAAGCCAAAGCAACCTTGTTCACGCAAGTGTTTGGTAACGTTCTGAACATCGTGCTGGATATCGTCTTTGTGTTGTACTTTGATATGGGCATTGCTGGTGTTGCGGTGGCGACACTTATCGCGCAAATCTCGACGTTTGTTATTGGTGCGGTGCTGGTGTTGAAAACCTGTCGCTTCCCGCTGTTTGATCACATTCAGACCGCAAAAATGACGCGTAAAGATCTCAAAGTCATTGCGTCTTCCAATATGGATCTGCTGCTTCGTACTGTGTGTCTATTGGTGTTCTTCAACATGATGGCGCGTGTAGGCTCTCAGCTTGGTTCTGATGTGCTTGCTGCGAACGCAATCTTGATGCAAGTGACCTTTATCGTCAGCTACATGTTCGACGGTGTGGCGAATGCGTCGAGCGTCTTTGCCGGTAAAGCGGTAGGGCAGAAGAATCCAACATTGCTTGATAACGTGATTAAGCTAAACACGCAATGGACCGCGGCGTTCGTTCTTGTATTGACCTTGCTGTTGGTGCAGTTCAAACACCAATTAGTGATGTTGTTTACCACCTTGCCAAACCTTGTTGAACTGTATCTAGACATGAGCCCTTGGTTATTGGCATTCCCGTTGGTTGCTGGTTTTGGTCTTACGTTTTACGGCATCTTTACCGGTACAGGGACGACGCGACCAGTGCGTAACTCTACCTTTCTAACCATGGTGTTGTTCTTAGTGACTCAATTTATTGCGGTGCAATATTGGGGCAACCACGGTTTATGGCTGGCATTCACTCTGTTCTACGTTGGGCGCTTTGTCTTCTTGTTCCCATACCTCGAACAAGTCAAACAAAAGTGTCAGTAATTCACACTGTCACAAACGACCTAATTTAGATGTTCTTATAACAAGGGTGGAGCCATCTGCCCTTGTTGATAAATCTGAAAAAGGTGATGAAATAACCCCTCCGACTGGTTTCCTTGCTTTAACCCGCATGATATTATTTGTGATGTTATATTATTACATTTAGTTTGATGCCGTGATTTCTCAACCAGTACTCTCCGTTAATAATCTCAGCCTTACAGACTCAGAACGCACACTCTTCAAAGACATTTCTTTTGAGCTGTTTCAAGGTGAAGCTCTTGCCATTATGGGACCTTCCGGCATTGGTAAATCCATGTTGTCGAAAGCCGTCGCAGGTTTTTTGCCGTCAGATATTTGGGTAGACGGAAGTATCCAGCTTAACAGCAGTGAAGTCGCACAAACTGCCATGCTGCAACGGAGTCAATCACAGCGTCCCGCGGTCATTTTCCAAGATGCACTTAAAGCGCTGAATCCATTGGCGTCTGTCGAACAACAACTGTGTTTGGCATTGACGGGCAACAAAACACGCTTGTCTTCAGCAAACCGAGAAACGGTGACGACCTTGTTGTCTCAACTCGGATTTGCGGATCCAAAAGCAGCATTAGCGCAGCATCCAAGTCAGCTATCTGGTGGTCAACGTCAGCGTATTTGTATTGCCATTGCATTGCTTGGTAGTGCCAACTTGATCATCGCTGATGAGCCCACCAGTGCGCTCGATCCAATCACCGAAGCGGAGATCCTTGAGTTGTTCCGCTGCAGTGTTCAGCAACGCAGCATCAGTGGTTTGTTGATCACGCACGATCTGTCTGCGGCTTTGGCGTGTGACAAAGTCTTGGTGATTGCGGACAACACCATGGTGGCTTATGGCGCACCGTGGCAAGCCATTCAGCAAAGTTCGCATCCTTTCTGCCAACAACTTGCGCAACTGCTGCCTTAACCTCATCTCTGGAGCCTATTTTGACTAAGCACAACTTGAGCGGGCACACACAGCCTAAATCGGCGGAAGTTCGCTTTGAGCAAGCCAGTGTTCACTATTACTCCAAACCAAGTTGGTTAGGGGGCAAACCGTTCAAAGCGCTCGAACAATTGGATCTTGCCATCGACACAAAGAACATTGCGATTGTTGGTCCTTCTGGTGCGGGTAAATCGACTTTGATTGAGCTTCTGTTTGGTCTTCGTAAACCCACATCTGGTGAAGTGTATGTGTGTGGTTATCCGTTATCGCGTAGCTCGGCTAAGCAGCGACAAGAGTTGTGTCAGCACATTCAGCTGATCCCACAAGAGCCGCAATCGAGCTTGAATCCGTACTACACCGTTCGCCAGATCTTACTGGAGCCGCTAAGCAATATTGGTTTAACGCAAGAGCTTAACGAGAAGGTGGAAAAGGTTTTGGCGGATGTCGGTTTAGATCTCACATTGTTAGATCGTAACCCGCAGCAATTATCAGTTGGGCAAGCCCAACGTGTGGCTATCGCTAGAGCTTTGATTGTCGAGCCTTGTGTGTTGGTTGCCGATGAGCCAACCAGCAGCCTAGACCCCGTCAGTCGTAAACAGGTTCTTGACCTGTTGGCAGGCATTCAAAAGAGTCGTCAGATGCGCCTGATTTTGGTGACGCATGACCTCGATGCGGCACAAACCCTATGCGATGAAATCCTAGTGTTAGACAAAGGACGTGTTGTCGAGCACGGCACAGCACAGAACGTGACAAATAACCCATCACACTTGATCACGAGAGCCTTGATGAGCGCTCAACACAAAAGTAATGAATTCACAAAAACCATTGGAGAGGTTTCTTATGCACCTTAGTACTCCCAAGTTAGCTTTGTCGCTGGCTTTAAGCGCACTGCTGACGGGTTGTTTTGACTCTGGCGAAAGCAAGCCAGAAGCGGAAAAAGCAGCTGCACCGCAAGCAGCGGAAATTCGCGTTGCGATGATGCAACCACCACGCACAGGTTTGTCACCACTTTCAGATGACGCGTTCAAACTGTCACGTTGGAGCACAGCAGAAACGCTAGTGAACTTAAACGATCAGTCGGTAGCAGAGCCTATGCTGGCAACAGAGTGGGAACAAGTTGATCCGATGACGTGGCAATTTACGGTACGTAAGGGCGTGGAATTCCACGATGGTTCTGACCTTGATGCCAACGCGGTTGTGAACTCTCTACAAAAAGCATTAGATGCCGCACCAAAGCCACGCATTTTGGATGGTATCGAATGGCAAGTTCGCGCATTGGACGACTTCACTGTTGAAATCAAAACGACCTTTAACGATCCATTGTTGCCAAGCCGTCTATCTAGCCCACAGTTAGCGATCCTTTCTGGTGCTGCATATCAAGAAAACGGTCGTGTTGTGCCAATCAATGCGGGTACGGGTCCATTCGTTCTGACAGAAATTAACGGTACAACCAGCGCGAAACTGAAGCGTTTTGACGGTTACTGGGGCGAAAAAGCAAAAGTAGACAGTATCTTTGCTGAATACGTACCAAACGGTTTTGCTCGTGCTGCGGCACTACGTACCGGTGAGGCGGATGTAGTTGAAGCGGTTCCTGTTTCGCAAATCGCGATGATGGAATCTTCACAGCTGCACGAAGTTGCAATGCCACGTACCAACACGCTTTACCTAAACAACAAATCAGATGTGTTTAGCCAGTTCGGTTTGCGTAAAGCAGCGGCTCAAGCGGTTAACCGTGAGCAAATCATCAAAACGGTTTACGAGAACCACGCCGATTCAGCGAAAGGTCTGTTAGGTCCAGCATTGGCATGGGCTCAACCAATTCGTGATGCGAACCCTCGTATGGAAACCATGGAAATGCGCCACGCGAACGGTGAGAAGATCACCATCGGTACATTTACCGACCGTGCTGAGTTGCCAGAAGTAGCGGTGCTGCTAAAGCAACAACTTGAAGCGGCTGGCTTTGTGGTTGAGCTAGACGTTCGTGAATACGCACAAATCGAAAACGATGCACTAGCAGGTAAGTTCGATGCGTTCTTGTTGTCACGTGCAACGGTGCTGGATTCTGGTGACCCAGTGGCGTACATGCAAAGTGACTTTAGCTGTAAAGGTTCTTACAACCTAGGTCAGTTCTGCTCTGAAGAAGTGGACGCAGCATTGAAACACGCTGACCGTCAACCATTGGGTGAGAAACGCCAACAAGCGATCATCGAAGCAGAAAGCAAAATCCTTGAGCAATACGCTGTGATTCCACTGCTTCACGAGCGTGTAATCCAAGGTGAGAGTGACCGCGTGAAGAACGCACAACGTGACCCACGTGAGCGTCGCCTGATCGACCAGTTTACTGAGGTGAACTAACTCGATGTCGTCTGTTGCCAACATGCGCTCTCGTTGGAGCGCTTGTATGCCTGAATGGTTTACGCGTTTTTTGTCGCGCTTCCTGTCACTCGGGGTAGTGGTTGTGCTGGTGGGTTTGATGCCGGATATTGCCGGTATCGACCCAAGCCAATCAATCCTCCGTGCCCGTGCGGGTGCTCAACAATTGCTGACGGCAGAAGCTCTGCAAGCCATTCGAGAAGATCTTCAACTTGACCGCAGCGCTGCTGAGCGACTGTGGGATTGGTTGACGCTTGCCATGCAAGGTGACTTAGGTGTCTCTTGGGTGAGCGGGGCGTCCGTCATGGAGAGCGTTCAACAAACCGCAAAAACGTCACTATTACTGATGCTTACAGCGTTAGGTATAGCATTTGTAATGTGCATGGCGAGCGTGCTTTACACCGTGCGTCGTTGGCAACAGAATCGTTTAGACAAGCATCACGACACGCTCAGTTCGGTGTTGGTCTCATTGCCGGAATACGTGATTGCTTCATTGCTGATCATGGTATTTTCCATTTGGTTGGGTTGGTTCCCACCTTATGGTTGGCAAGGCGTGCAAAACCTCTGGCTACCAAGTTTGGCAATGGCATTGCCTGCTGCTGGTTTGTTCGGGCGCTTGCTCAATGACAGCCTCAAGCGTGTATTAGATGAGCCTTGGGTGATCACTTGGTTATCGGCGAACGTCAGTAAGTTCCAAATCTTACGCTTTGCCTTGTGGCGTGCCGTTAGTAACTTGATTCCTCAAATCGCAATGACGGTGATTGGTTTAACCGGCGGCGCGGTTGCTGTGGAACAAGTGTTTTCCATTCCGGGTATAGGACGACTAATCTTAGGCGCAGCGAAATCACAAGATCTGCCGATGCTGCAAGGTGGCTTGTTGGTGTTGCTGGTGTTCTCGATGTTGATCAGCAGTGCGAGCATCTTATTGCAACGCTGGTTACTCGGGCACAGTGTCACAAGTGGCAAGCTGATCAGCAGTCACAGTACGTTCCGTTTTACCCAAAGCACCACCAAACGCATCGTCAGTGCGACAATCTTTGCCTTGCTGATTGGTTGTGCGGGATGGGCGTTAATGCGCGATCCTTATACCATCCAATTTACCCGCCTTGAATCGCCAAGCTTAGCTGCCCCGTTTGGTGCCGATGCGGTTGGTCGAGATCTGCTTGCTCGTGTTGGCGGCGGTATGATGTCGACAATCAAAATGGGCATCATCGCAACGTTCCTAAGTTTAGTGATTGGTTTGTTGCTCGGCTTCGTGACTCGTTATAGCCAAGGCTTAATTGAGATCACCAAAGGTGTTCCATACATTGTGGCGGGTCTGCTGATTGCAGGTCTAACGGGAATGAACCCAAACAGTGCCTTGATTGCGATTGTTATGGTGTCATGGGCACCATTAGCGGCGCACTGTGCGAGCTTGTTGATGGAAGCCAAAGCGCAGCCTTATACGCATCTTGCGCCCATTTGGGGAACCAGTCAGTGGCGAGTACTCCGTTACTACTTGTTGCCTTATGTGCTGCCGCCATTGATTCGTCACGCGTTTCTGCGTTTGCCGTACATTACGCTCAGCCTGACTTCTCTGAGCTTTATCGGACTTGGCGTTAAGCCACCAGAACCTGAATGGGGCTTATTGATTGCAGAGAATCTGCCTTACATCGAGCGCTCACCATTAGGTGTCTTACTACCAATCTCAGGCTTGGTTTTGATGGCAATTGCGGTGAATTTGATTTTTGATGACAAGTGACGAGCAGCGATAAAGCGAAGTGAGCTTCCATATCCCAGATGTAATCAGTAATTTGGTAATTTAGAAAACAAAAGGATGTGTTTTCTGCCAGAAAGTACACAGCACGGTCTATGTATATTGGAAGCACCTATAAATTAACGAGTATAAAAGTTACGCGAACTCAGATATTTAGGTAGTGTTACTCTTTATACACACGTAATCCTTTATCCGTTAATTCTTGAGTGACCACTTCGGATAGGTTTCGATCGGTAATAATTCCGTCCAATTGCTCGATGTCTAATGCATGAAAGCTCGCTATCTGACCGTATTTAGTTGAGTCTGAGATCAGATAATTGGTTTGTGCCGCCTTGATGATTGCTTTTTTAACGAGAACTTTATTTTCATTAGGTGTTGATAAGCCTTTCAAGCTCCAAGATGAAGTCGAAATAAAGGCGATATCAATATTTAGCCCATTCAAGAACTCTGCGACTTTTCCTCCAATGGTGGATTGGTTCTCGCGGTCAATTTTTCCCCCAGTGTGGTAAAGCTCACATTCACTGTGCGTCATAAGGAAAGCAGCAATAGAGAAGTCATTGGTGATCACTAAAAGATCATTACGATTTGCTATTTGATGGGCGATTTCTAGAGAGGTTGTTCCCGCATCCAAGTAAATCGTAGCGTCTTGACCAATTAACGTAGCCGCCAGCTTACCAATTTGAATTTTTTCATCCGCTTGTTGCTCGACCTTCGCATCATGGGAAAGTTCGGAATGTAGAGCTTGAGCGAGTTGCACTCCACCAGAAACAGAAACGACTTTACCTGAGGATTCAAGCTTCACGATATCACGACGAATGGTCATATGTGATACGCCAAGGTGGTCGGTTAAATCTGAAATGCTTAACACTTCTTGATGTGATAACAGGGATAATATGGTTCTTTGACGTTCTGCTGGGATCATAGTTTCACTTCTATATTCTTGTTTTTCAGTATCCTACCAATCTTTTCATTTGTTGTGAATATCTGTGAATTATGTTCTCAACGTTGTAAGAACAGCCTTCGCTTGTGTTAACTGCTCGGAATATCTCTGCCCATAAAGAGGTATATATCACGACATTGTTAATTTGTGTGAAAAAATGTGATTCAAAGCGAGGTCTTAGTATTAATCTTCACATATAATCACATCAACCAAACAAGAATTAACAAAGTTTAATAGACCAGAAGGCATTGTTTTTATGAGTGAAGTTCAATCTGTAGGTGTTATCGGTTTAGGCTCTATGGGAATGGGCGCCGCAAAGTCATGTGTGCGTGCAGGCCTAGATGTCTATGGTTTCGATTTAAATTCTCAAGCGCTTGAAGAGTTAGGTTCATTCGGTGCAAAAGCTGTTTCTACAAATGCAGTTGAGTTTGCAGATAAGCTTGATTCGGTTCTAGTTCTTGTTGTGAACGCAGCTCAAGTTAACACGGTCTTGTTCAAAACCGGTCTTGCTACAGCGCTTAAGCCGAATACGCCAGTAATGGTTTCAGCAACCATCTCAGCAGAAGACGCAAAACAAATTGAAGCGAAATTGGCAGAACACAATCTTGTGATGCTTGATGCACCGGTATCTGGTGGTGCTGCAAAAGCAGAATTAGGTGAGATGACTATTATGGCGTCGGGAGCGCAAAGCACATTTGATGCACTTGAACCAGTACTCAACGCAACGGCAGCTAAAGTCTACAACATCGGTGAAGCGATTGGCCTAGGCGCAACTGTGAAGATTATCCACCAATTGCTAGCAGGTGTTCATATCGCAGCTGGTGCTGAAGCAATGGCATTAGCGGCACGTGCAAACATTCCTCTTGACCTGATGTACGACGTGGTGACGAATGCAGCGGGTAACTCTTGGATGTTTGAGAACCGCATGAAGCATGTAGTTGATGGTGACTACTCCCCTAAATCTATGGTCGACATCTTTGTGAAAGATTTAAACCTCGTATCGGACACAGCAAAAGATCTCAAATTTCCACTTCCTCTATCAAGCACAGCACTAAACATGTTTTTGAGTGCAAGCAATGCTGGTTTTGGGCAGGAGGACGACAGTGCCGTTATCAAGATTTTTGATGGTATTGAGCTTCCAGGTGTAGAAAACAAACAGAAATAAGCGCACGTAAAACGGAGAAAAAATGATGTTATTAGGCGTTATCGCAGACGACTTTACTGGCGCAACAGACATCGCAGGTTTTCTTGTAGAAAACGGCATGCGCACAGTTCAGCTTAACGGTATTCCAAAAGAAGAGATTGATGTAAACGCAGATGCGGTCGTGATCAGTCTTAAATCTCGCTCTTGTCCTGTAGATGAGGCAATCGAGGATTCAGTAGCGGCGCTTAAGTGGCTGCAAGCAAATGGCTGTCAGCAGTTTTACTTCAAGTACTGCTCAACGTTTGACAGCACAGCAGAAGGTAACATTGGTCCTGTAACGGATGCACTGCTTGCAGAGCTAGGTGAAGCGTTCACCATTGTATGCCCATCATTACCAGTGAATGGTCGCACAGTTTACAACGGCCATCTATTTGTATTCCAAGACTTGCTAAGCGACTCAGGTATGCGTAATCACCCTGTGACACCAATGACTGATTCAAGCCTAGTTCGTATGATGGATGCTCAATCTCAAGGCAAATCTGGCCTGGTGAACTTCCAAATAATTGAACAAGGTCCAAAAGCGGTAATTGGGCGCTTTGAAGAGCTAAAAGTACAAGGCAACCGCTATGCAGTGGTTGATGCATTCAATGCAGAGCATCTTGTCACACTTGGTCAAGCGGCGAAGTCTCTAAAACTGGTAACTGGTGGTTCTGGTTTGGCTGCGGGTATTGCTAAGAACTGGATAGAGAACCTTGAAGATCAAAGTGATGCGAAGCAAGAGGGGAACCCTAAAAAGGCACCAACCGTTGTGTTATCTGGATCTTGTTCTGTCATGACCAACCAACAGGTCGCTGTTTACAAAGAAAAAGCGCCACACTTTGCTATTGATGTGAAGGCGTGTCTGACGGAAGAAGATTACTTAAATCAAGTGTTTGATTGGGTCATGACCAACATCGAAAGCGAGTTCGCACCACTGGTTTACGCAACCGCAGATGCAGCGGCGTTAAAAGCGATTCAACAAGAGTTTGGCGCGCATGCTTCAAGTCACGCGGTTGAACAATTCTTTAGCCAACTTGCAGTTAAACTTCAGCAGAACGGTGTGAAAAATTTCATCGTTGCGGGTGGGGAAACCTCAGGGGTTGTAACCCAAAGCCTAGCCGTAAAAGGTTTTCATATCGGTCCTCAAATCGCACCAGGTGTACCTTGGGTGAAGTCACTTGAAGGCGAGCTTTCTTTGGCTCTGAAATCGGGCAACTTCGGCGATGAACACTTCTTTGCCAAAGCACAGTCGTTTTTTGAATAGGTGAGGTTGTGATGAATAAAGAATTGATGACAGAACAACAACTGCGAGAGCAAATGGTCACTATGGCGCGCTCTATGTTTGAACGTGGCTATGCGACTGGCGGCGCTGGCAACCTTTCTCTAAAACTGCCTAATGGACACTTTCTGGCAACGCCAACTGGTTCTTCGTTCGGCCGCTTGATTGCTGAAGAGCTTTCGGTTGTGGATATTGATGGCAACCATATCTCTGGTGAAAAGCCATCAAAAGAAGTCGCTTTTCATCTGGCGATTTATCGAAATAACTCAAAGTGTAATGCGATTGTGCATCTGCATTCTACTTACTTGACGGCGCTTTCTTGTCTTGAAGGTCTAGATCGCGAGAATGCCATCAAAGCTTTTACACCTTACTTTGTAATGCGCATTGGCGAACTGCCAGTGATTCCGTACCTGCGCCCGGGCGACCCTCAGATTGCTGAAGAACTTGCGCAACGGGCTAGTGACTACCGAGCTTTCCTCCTGGCGAACCATGGTCCAGTGATCACGGGTACGGACTTTGAAGATGCAGTGGATAACGCAGAAGAGCTAGAAGAGACAGCGAAGCTAGCGTTCATTCTTAAAGACAGCAACATCCGCTACTTAACGGATACTGAGATTCAAGACCTAAAAGGGAGAGGTAAGTAATGGCTAAATTCGCGGCAAATCTGACAATGTTATTCACAGAAGTTCCTTTTCTAGATCGTTTCGAAAAAGCACACCAAGCGGGCTTCAAAGCGGTGGAATACCTTTTCCCATACGCATTCGAAGCGCAAGAACTAGCAAGCAAGATACAGCAGTTTGGTTTTGAGCAAGCGTTATTCAACATGCCTCCAGGTGATTGGGATGCAGGTGAACGAGGTTTTGCAGCTATTCCGGGGCGTGAGGATGAATTTAAAACGAGCGTCGAGACTGCGCTGATGTACGCCAAGGCACTGAACTGTAAAAAGGTTCACGCTATGTCTGGCATTGTTGATTCACGCTTCACTCGTGATCAGCATATTGAAACCTTTATCTCAAACATTCGTTATGCAGCGGATAAGTTTGCCGAACATGGTGTTGAGCTGATGATTGAGCCACTCAACAATCGCGATGTACCGAACTACTTCGTTGCACATCAACGTGAAGCGGTGGAACTCATCAAACAAGTGGCTCGTCCAAACGTGAAATTGCAGCTCGATCTCTATCACGCACAAATTATGGACGGTGATCTGAGTACGTTGATTCGCGATGTGGCGCCATACACAGGCCATATTCAAATTGCTTCTGTGCCTGAAAGGCACGAACCATCGGAAGGCGAACTGAATTACCCACACCTATTCAATGTTTTGGATGACTCTGGTTACCAAGGCTGGATCGGTTGTGAATACAACCCAAGGCATAGCACGCAGCTGGGCCTTAGTTGGGTTAAACCATACCTATAACAATTTTAATTTCTATCCATAAATAACTTGAAACCAATTACAAAAACAAAGGGTCGTGACTATGAATATTATCATAACTGGAGGGGCGGGTTTTCTCGGAACCCTACTTGCCAAATCACTACTAAAAGAAAACAAAGCTGAAAGTATTACTATTGTCGACATTCAAAAGTCGCGCTTAGAGGGCATTGATGACCGAGTCGTTTCTTTAGTCATGGATATGACAAAGCGAGAAAATATAGACCAAGTTATTACTGCCGAAACGACACACATTTTTCATTTAGCGGCAATTGTATCGAGCCATGCTGAGCAAGATTTTGATTTAGGCGTAGCTGTAAACCTGACGACCACACAGTTATTGCTTGAGCGTTGCCGTAAAGTAAACCCTAATATTCGTTTTACGTTTGCTTCATCTTTAGCTGTATTTGGTGGTGATCTTCCGGAAACGATTACACCAATAACAGCACTTCATCCTCAGTCATCCTACGGGACGCAAAAAGCTATAGGTGAGTTATTGGTGAACGACTATGCCCGTAAAGGCTTTGTTAAAGCTGTATCCGTACGTTTACCGACTATTTGTATTCGCCCTGGGAAACCAAACCTTGCCGCTAGCTCTTTCGTAAGCGGAATTATTCGTGAGCCTTTGAATGCTCAAGAATCAAATTGTCCTGTAGACCCTACGCTAAAACTTTGGATATCGAGCCCGTCTAGAGTGGTGGACAATATTCAATATGCAGGGCTAATGCCTTATGAGCAGTTAAATAATCTGTCCTATAGAACGCTTAATTTACCTGGTATTCAAACTACACCAGCTGAGATGATTCAAACAATGGACACTCTAATGGGTAAACAACTTTCTAATTATATTACCTATGAGCATGATGCGGGTATTGATCGTATTGTGAGTAGTTGGCCACAAAAAATTGATTGTACTAAAGAACTGGAGCTTGGATTTAAATCAGACAGTAATTTCAAGGATGTATTACAACAATTTATTTCTGTTAACAATATGGAGATTGTCTAATGTTACCAACCTCAGTAATTGGACTAATAGTAGCCGTATCAGTCCTTGTTTTTCTTGTATTACGTACAAAAGTACATGTGTTAATTGCGATGTTAATTGCGGCATGTATCGCAGGTATTATTGGTGGGTTAAGTGTTGACGACACGATTGCGACCGTTAGCAAAGGATTTGGTGGAACATTAGGCGGTATAGGGATTGTCATCGGTCTCGGCGTTATGATGGGGGCTATTTTAGAGGCTTCTGGAGCAGGAGAAAGTATTGCCTATAATTTTATAAAGTGGTTAGGAAAAAAGAAAGAAGAGGCCGCTCTTGCTGTAACTGGCTATATTGTTAGCATCCCAATCTTTGTGGATAGCGCGCTTATCATTCTTTATCCAATTGCGAAGTCTTTGTCAAAAACGTCCAATCGCTCGATTTTAACGCTTACGGTTGCTCTGGCGGGCGGCTTGGTCGTAGCGCATCACGCTATTCCGCCGACTCCAGGACCTTTGGGCGTTGCTGGTATCTTTGGTGTCGATCTTGCCAGCATGTTAGGTTTTGGTTTGATGATCGCAGCGCCTTGTGTCATGGGTATTGTTTGGTATGCAAGATGGTTAGAAAAGCAGTTTCCTGAATTCATTCCAACCGAACATTTCTCGAAGTCTAGTGAGCAACTGATTAATGATCACAAAGAGTACATTGCAAGTAAAGAAGCGAAAGACCTACCATCTTTAAGTAAATCTATCGCTCCAATTATTATCCCTATTTTACTTATACTTGCGAAATCAGTGATGGGTTTATTAGAGGGGACTTTCGGTTTCGAAGGGCTGACTGCAACAACATTTGGTCAATTTATCGCTTTTATCGGCAGCCCTACTATTGCACTATCAATAGCGACGTTACTAGCGGTTTACACATTGGGTAATAACCTTACCAAAGAAGAAGCGAATGAAAAGATGGAACAAGGAATCTCCACTTGTGGCATCATTTTGTTAGTAACAGGAGCTGGTGGCGCGTTAGGTGCCGTATTGCGTGAAACGGGTGCGGGCGCAGAGATTGCCAACCAAGTTGCAGGGCTTCCTATTTCTGCGGTTATGATTCCATTTATTATTGCGACGTTAGTTCGTATTATTCAGGGCTCTGGTACAGTCTCCATGATAACCGCTGCTTCTATATCTGCCCCAGTTTTAGTGAATATTCCTGACGTTAACCTTTTATTCGCAGCGACGGCAGCTACGATGGGATCTCTATTTGCTGGCTACTTTAATGACTCGCTATTCCATATTGTTAATCGATTAATGGGGGTGACTGAGGTTAAGAAACAACTCATTATTTGGACTATTCCAACAACAATTGCTTGGGCTATTGGTGGTTCATTAGTCATGATTCTTAACTTATTCTTCGGATCTCATGGTTCAATCTTTGATCCTGTGTTACCACTTGCTGTACTTTTGGGGTGTGTTGCATTTACAAAATCTTACAGCGCTAAGCACGTCGAATTACAAGAGGTATAAAGGTTTACTTGTACTCTTCCATAAAGTAAAAACCTATCACAATATGTATTTTTATCAGATAGTTTAGAGTTTTTTAATAATATGAACGGCCCTATGTTTGGGCCGTTTTAGTTCTTATAAATAAACTATTTAACTTGAACCGATATAGGTTCCATTTTCAACTTAATCAATATGAAATGGAATTTTTATTTCCCGCTTAGTAAGCGATTACCTATAAAGGATCTATTCGAGTTTAACCCTAGTGACTTTACTCTAGCGAAGTAGGGTTACTTTATATAAGAGTCCAGTACTTTTAATACGACTTCCATATCTTTTTCACGTTGAGTTTTGTCTTCCTCAAGTACAACGTGCTCAAGTAAGTGACCTTTAATTACTTCTCGCATCAAACCATTTACTGCTCCCCGAATAGCGGCAATCTGCTGCAACACATCTTGGCATTCATGCTCTTCTTCCAGCATTTTTTTAAGTCCATTCACCTGACCCTGTATTTTACTGACTCGAGTGTTGAGCTTCTTTTGATCTCTGGTTGTATGCGACATGTCTTATCTTCTTTACGTTACGGGCCGAGTTATTCTAACTGATAATGTAGCACTCAATTTATACTGGGGGGTAGTATTTAATACTAGGGGGGAGTATAGTTTGCGATAAATTAGAATCAACAACAGAGAACAACAATGGATTTTGTCGCGTTACTACAACAAGGTAATGGGTGGTTCTTTATTCCCAGTGCCATTTGCTTGGCGCTTTGCATGGTTTAGAACCTGGGCACTCCAAAACGATGATGGCGGCGTTCATTGTCGCGGTGAAAGGAACGGTCAAACAAGCCGTGATGCTAGGTTTAGCTGCCACACTTTCTCACACTGCAATTGTATGGTTAATCGCTGTTGGCGGGATGTATATTAGCCAGAAATTCACCGCTGAAGCGGCTGAACCATGGATGCAACTTATCTCTGGGGTCATTATCGTGACAACCGGCGTATGGATGTTTTGGCGGACATGGAGCGATGAGCGAGCTTGGAACAAAGCTCAGGATCATGCTCGCGACTGGACGACGCAAGTTGTGGATACAGGACATGGGCATGTTTCGCTTTCGATTACACAGGAAGGGGAGCATCACCGTTTCCAATTGCGAACACTCAGCGGTAAACCTTTAACTGCTGAAGGTATCAAGGTTTCGGTATCGAGTGATGGTTATCAACCTGCTGATATCTATCACTTTATAGAGCGTGATGGATACTTGGAATCGGCGTCTTGCATTGAAGTCTCTAATGGACTTTCTGTCACTTTGATCATCGGGCACCATGATCATACCCATGACTTTGATGTACATTTCCGTTCTGGTTCTCATTTAGAAAGCGAAGATAAGGAATATCAAGATGCTCACGAACGCGCTCACGCTTTAGACATTCAAAAACGCTTTGAGAATCGAGACGTGACGAATGGGCAAATTCTGCTGTTTGGATTAACGGGCGGTTTGATTCCATGCCCTGCTGCGGTAACGGTTTTGCTTATCTGTTTGCAGCTTAAGGCAATGACTCTTGGTGCGACTTTAGTTGTGTCATTCAGTATTGGCTTAGCCTTGACTCTGGTTGCTGTTGGCGTTGTGGCAGCAGTGGGCGTGCAAAAAGCGACATCTAAATGGAGCGGTTTGAATGATGTTGCACGTCGAGCTCCTTACTTATCGGGCGTCTTGATCAGTGCAGTTGGTTTGTACATGGGTATGCATGGATACATATCGCTGACAAGTTAAACTCTGTGGTAAAGATTTTTTTCCTTTCTTTTTTATGGGCAATGGCTTCATGCCTGGGTTTGCATATTTTGCTGCCGATTCTTGATTGAGAATCACTCGCTCTGACATCGCTGCCATATCTACAAACCAAGTCATTCTCGCTTCACCAAGCATCTCGGATTACAACCGCTGCGATTGTGGCTCTAATATCTGAACCTGAGATACTAAATGATAAAACGGGAGCACTGACCACAGCGCTCCCGACGGCAAAACGCTAATTAGCACTCTTTTCTTTAATGTTCGATACCAATTTGGTCGCATAGTTAAATTTAACTATGCAAACGTTTCCTTTTGCGTACTCGTCCCTTCGCCAAACCTCGTAGAAATGTGACGTTTTGAAGACTTTTTTTCCTTCTGTCTAAAGTAATCGGGAACCAAGCAGATACATAGTTATAAAGTTATGTCTTGCTCTGCCAAACAGACCCAAAATGCAGTTTGGTTGGTTTTGGAGAAGAAAGGCTTAGCGCTCGATTAATGAGCATCAATTGAATTGTATTGAGACAATTATAATGAAAAGAATCATCTTATTAGCAGTCTGCGCCATGTTTGGTATTGCTGTCGTGGCGAGTATGGCATCAACGTACCTAATTTCGAGTCAGAAAATCGATGACATCATCTTAAACAAATCCCAAGTTCAAGCTGAGTTTCTAGCGGGAAATGCGAGTTATATTTTGGAGAACTCAGCCAATCCAATGCAAGATTTACAATCGCTTGTTGAGGGGCTGAAACAACGTTCAGACGTGAGTTATGCCGTTGTAATTGACCGTAACGTAACGGCAGTAGCCCACAGTGATAAGCACAAGCTGAACAAAACCTATAACGATGAATATACTGTTGAAGGCGCGACGAGAGGTGTTCAACAGTACTCAAAGTGGTATGCCGATGTCCAGAAAGTATGGGTGTTTGACATCATGGCACCAATTTATGTGGATGGTCAGTTATACGGTACTTTTGATATCGGTATTCCTATTACCGAAGTGAGCCAAGCGACGAATGGAATTATTACTTACCAGTTGATCTCTATGGTGGCGATCTTCGTTATGTGTGTTTTGATTCTGTCACTTCTGCTAAATAAACTGATGAGACCGCTTTCTGCGCTTAAAGACGCTCTACAAGACATCTCAAAAGGAGACGGAGACTTAACCGTTCGTTTGCCAGCGAAAGGTAATGACGAAGTCGCGCAAATTTCTTCTGCTTTCAACGTTTTTGTTGGGAAAGTACATGAGATTATTACACAAGTTGTAAATACTGGTGTGGAGCTTAATAGTTCAGCTGTCGCTTTGCGTGGGCAATCTCAACAAGCGCTCACAAGAGGGCAAGAGCAGAACGAGCAAACCATGCTGGTTGTCACATCCATGAACGAAATGATTGCGACGGTCAATGAAATTGCCTCCAATGCTGCCGGAGCAGCAAATGCTGCGAGTGCAGCAAGTAATGAAGCGCAAGATGGCTACACGACGCTAGAAAGAACCAAAACGGCGATGACGAATCTTGAAAACGAGATGAACAGCACTTCCAACATTATCGTGAGTCTTGCTGAAAATACTCAGTCGATTGGTAGTATTCTAGAGGTGATTAGAGGTATTTCGGAGCAAACCAATCTATTGGCTCTCAATGCGGCTATCGAAGCGGCACGCGCTGGTGATGCCGGCCGAGGTTTTGCAGTAGTCGCTGATGAAGTTCGCAACCTAGCGACTAAAACGGCTCATTCTACCGATGAAATTGACAATATGATTCACCAGCTACAAACTGAAGCTCAAAGTGCGGTGAATTCAATGAGTAATAGTAAGACTCTTATTGAAGAAGGAACGGCAGAAACTGAGTTAGCTCGACAGGCTTTAGAAGCAATAGCTGCACAAGTGACGACTATTTCAGATATCAATACTCAAGTAGCAACCGCAACAGAACAGCAATCAACGGTAGCAAACGAAATTAATATGAACATGGATACCGTCAGCCACTCAGTGAAAAGTGCGCTAACAGCGAGTGAGCAACTAGAAGAATCAAGTCAACAACTCGCGGAGCTATCGCGAACACTCGATCGTCACGTAGGAGCGTTTAGAATCTAAACGCCAACTGACCCTCTTTAATAAAAGCCAGTAAATGTTAATTGCTGGCTTTTTTATTTGAAAAAATCGAGTCTCAAATCGCTTAGCGGTGTTTGTCCTTTCTAGACGATAAAACAGAATACGATAAATTAGTTGAGTAAAGCTTAGCTAGGCGTTAAGTTTTGCGTTTTGCTTTAAATGTTCAACAAACATAGATATTTTCTTAGCTACATGTTTTCTTGACGAGTAAAAGGCGTAAAGCACTAAATCCTCAGGTTCGTACTCTAGAGTGACGATTTCTAGCTCACCATTTTTGATCTCATTTTGGCATGACTCAATTGGCAATATTGCGTATCCAAGCCCTGATAACGCGCCATATCTGGCGAGATGACCGCTGTTTACTTTGAATGAAGATTGCACAGTTTGAGTAATATGGCCCCCAGCAGGGTTTCTGAATACCCATGGTGCACCATTTACTGCGGTAAGCGTCGTGATGCAGGGAACATGACTTAGATCCGTAATTTTGTAAGGGGGGGCGTATTTCTCAATTAGTTGAGGCGCGGCTAAAATGGCACTGGGCCAGCGTTTTATCTCTCTCGCCACCCAGTTACTGTCTGACAAAGTCCCTCTATGAAAACTCAAAATGACATCAAAGCTGTCAATAACATCATCTTTAGGGTTTAGCGTTGTATCGCAAGACAAAGAGATTGACGGGTATTGCGTGCAAAAGGTGACAACCGCTTTGGCCAGTACAGGTGTGTCTGGCATAAGAGTTCGCAGTTCCCCTGTTACCGTGTGCGAGTGGCGCGTTACAGTTTCTAGTGCGGCGTTGAGTTGCTCCAATAACGGACGAGTGCTGCTATAGAGCTCTTCTCCAGCCTCGGTAGGCGTCATTCGCCTTGTTGTTCTATTGAACAACCTAATGTTTAACTTTTCTTCAAGCAGGGCAATGTGTCGGCTGATATTTGATGTTGGTATATTCAAACACTCAGCGGCTCGCTTAAAGCTGTTGTTCTCATAAACACAGTGAAAACTTTTTAACCAGATTTGGTCAACGTTATCAAACATTTCATTATCCCACTTTATTGGATTATCAAGCCAGCATATCGCACTTTATCCCTGTACTAAGTTACATACAATTTTATTTACAAGTTTAAGCGAACAAACAACGAGATATCGCGCTAGAACGTAATCAATAGTGGTGAATTTATGAGCTGGTTAGAACGGTTATTTGAGAATAAAAATATAATAGGTTCGCGCAAAGCGTCTATCCCTGAGGGCGTTTGGACAAAGTGTCCTGAGTGTGAACAAATACTTTATCGTGCCGCGTTAAAAGAAAATTTGGAAGTATGCCCTAAATGCTCATATCACATGAGAATGGCTGCGCGTCAAAGGTTGATCTCTTTTCTGGACCATGGAACACAACAAGAGTTGGCAAGTGAGTTGGAGCCACAAGATATTTTGGGTTTTAAAGACTTAAAGCGATATAAAGAGCGAATTGCTTTAGCACAGAAAACGACTGGAGAAAAAGATGCGTTGGTGGTGATGGAGGGCAAGTTATTGGGGCTGCCTGTTGTTGCGTGTGCATTCGAATTCTCTTTCATGGCAGGCTCGATGGGCGCAGTGGTTGGCGAGAAGTTTGTCCGAGCAGTTGAAAGCGCAATTAATACAAAATCTGGGTTAGTATGTTTTTCCGCTTGCGGAGGGGCGCGCATGCAAGAGTCTTTGGTGGCACTCATGCAAATGTCAAAAACCAGCGCCGCGTTAAACCACTTATCTGAGCACAGATTACCCTATATCTCAGTATTGACGGACCAAACTTATGGTGGCGTCTCGGCGAGTTTAGCCATGTTAGGAGACATCAATATTGGTGAACCTAAAGCAAGTATTGGCTTTGCGGGAAGACGTGTCATTGATCAAACGGTACGTGAAAAGTTACCAGACGAGTTTCAGCGAAGTGAATTTTTACTAGCGCATGGTGCGTTAGATATGATTGTCGATAGACGTGAAATGCGCGATCGCGTTGGCCGCTTATTGGCTAAGTTAACTAATGCAAGAGTGACTTCAGAATAGGGGATGTTTGATTTGAAACTTACACGTGTTCAGAGGCGAACCTCACAAAGCGTTCCTTTTGTTCGCTCCTTGGTTCTGTATTCATTAAGTTTAGATCCCGTGTCGTTCAATATGGTTCCACATCAAAATGGCCGCAGACTAAACCACAAAGTAATATGTATTCTCTCTGGCTAAATATTCGCTTTGTTTACTCATCGACCACTCTAAGAGGAATGCTTCTAATTCGGTGGCACATCTAGCATTAATGTTAATTTTTAATGCGCACTTGATTGTGTATTTTTGGAGTGAGTTGTAAACACAAACAGATGGCATCATGAGTCAAGCTATCAGTTACACTTTTTGACTACCTTGAACTCCATTGGAAAGGTTAAAGAGGAACGTTTTAGAACCATTTTCTTTATTAAGCGATAATTTAGAAAAAGGTAAATTAATGTTTTTATTGATAATTGTGAGTTTTTTTGGAGTGGGATTGCTCCCATTCAATTAGAGTAAAAGACCTATTTTTGGGAGCGGTTTCATAAATTTTATGACACTGATTTCACTGTTTGAGCTGTAAAGAATATAAACCCCCACTCAATGTATGTTAATAATCAATGAGTGTTGTTATGTCTCATATCCGTTTTTTCCCGCGCCATCGTTTGGCGCTTGCTTGTATGCTAGCGAGTGTGTCTGGCTTCTCTTTTGCACAAAATCAGTGTGCTGTTGCTGATTTACAACAATCGCGAGATCTGGCTACTGCCGTTTCTGGTGCTGAGTATGATTGCTACCACGCTTGGTTTTCAGCACCTTCAGAAACGCTGAATGATATCTATAGTGAAGCGAGCCTAAGCCGTATCCAAGTCGCGCTGGATCAAGAAATCGCTCGCTATCGTGGTGAAGCAGATCAAGCTCGTATTCTAGAGAACCTAGGCGAATTTATTCGAGCGGCCTACTACGTTCGCTACAACGCTGGTACTGGTACACCTGAGTTTTCGCAAGCGTTGAGTCAGCGTTTTGCTCAGTCGACGAACCTATTCCTAAACAACCCTCATGCTTTGGATCAAGGTCGTGAACAAGTTGGTGCAATGAAGAGCCTGACTTTGATGGTTGATAACGTTAAGCAGTTGCCGCTGACCATGGATAGCATGATGGCCGCGTTGATGCACTTTAATCGTGAAACCGCGCAGGACACGCAATGGGTCGATGGTTTAAACAACTTGTTCCGCTCTATGGCAGGCCATGCGGCGAACGATGCGTTCTACCGATACATGGCAAACAATACACACCATATTGATACGTTGGTGAAATTCGCATCTGATAATGCTTGGGCATTAGATACGGATGCAAGCTTTATCGTTTTCAATGCATTACGTGAAACTGGTCGTTTGCTCGCGAGCCCAGATCAGGAGACCAAACGCAAAGCATTGGCAGTAATGCAACAGGTGATGCAGCGTTATCCACTGGGTAGTGAGCATGACAAACTATGGCTTGCTGCCGTTGAAATGATGAGCTACTACGCACCAGAAGGCCTAAATGGTCTGAATATTGAGCAAGCCAAGCAAGATTTAGCTGCACGTGTAATGCCAAATCGTTTTGAATGTCAGGGACCTGCCATTATTCGCTCTGAGGATCTGACCGATGCTCAAGCAGCGAAAGCGTGTGAAGTGCTAGCGGCAAAAGAAGCCGACTTCCATCGAGTTGCGAATACGGGTAATCAACCTGTCGCTGATGATTTGAATGATCGTGTTGAAGTGGCGGTATTCGCGAGTAACACTAGTTACGTTGATTACTCTTCATTCCTATTTGGTAATACAACGGACAACGGTGGTCAGTACCTAGAAGGTGACCCTTCAAAAGCGGACAATACTGCGCGTTTCGTCGCTTATCGCTACGCGAATGGTGAAGATCTCTCTATCTTGAACCTAGAACATGAATACACGCACTATTTAGATGCACGATTTAACCAATACGGTTCGTTCAGCGATAACTTGGCTCATGGTCATATTGTTTGGTGGCTAGAAGGTTTTGCTGAATATATGCATTACAAGCAAGGTTACCAAGCTGCGATTGAGCTGATTGCAGATGGTAAACTTAGCCTTTCCACTGTGTTTGATACCACGTACTCTCACGATACCAATCGTATCTATCGTTGGGGTTATCTAGCTGTTCGATTCATGTTAGAAAATCATCCACAAGACGTCGAAAGCTTGTTGGCATTGTCGCGCTCTGGCCAGTTCGAACAATGGGCACAGCAGGTGACGTCTTTAGGTCAACAATACGATGCTGAGTTTGAACGTTGGTTGGACACATTAAAAGTGGAACCTGAGCAACCTGGTACAGACCCAGAAGAGCCAACAGAACCAACAAGCCCTGAAGCACAAGTGACTGAATTGACGGCGAACCAAAGCCTTCAGCTCAGTGGCGAAGCATACAGCGAAAAACTGTTCTACGTTGATGTTCCAGCCAACACCGTTAACTTCAATGTATCTATTGAGGGTGCGGGTGATGCGGATCTTTACATGAGCTACAACAAAGTAGCGCATTACTATGATTTCGAAATGAGTCAATATGCTGATGGCAGCAATGAAGAGATTGTGTTTGAACCAGAGCAAGATGGTTACGTTAAAGCGGGTCGTTACTACATCAGCTTAACTGGACGTGATAGCTATGACTCAGTGAATCTTGTGGCTGCGTTAGAAGTGGAAGCGCAAACACCGCCAACCCAGGTGCAAGATGATTTAGCTCCTGTGGTATTAGAGTCTGGTGAAGCCAAAATGCTTACCGTTCACAAGCAGCGTTATGCAGCAGTTTATGTGCCTGAAGGTGTTGAAGAGGTTCGTGTATGGCTAACGGCTCACTCTCAAACTGGTAATGTCGATCTATACGCGAGTAGGGAGCATTGGCCTACAGTAGAGCAGCACGAGTATGCGTCCAACTATGCAGGCAGCAATGAATACCTTGCGATTCCTGTTACTGAAGCAGGGTACGTGCACTTCGCTCTTCAGGCTCCAGAGCAAGGCGATGACGTTGAAATGCTAGTGCACTTCAACTAAAAAATTCGATTAACTAAAGTCGAGATAAAACGTCGCTGATACAGCGACGTTTTTGTTTATATCGGACACGATTATAAACAAACAGCGGCGAATGCTAGTTAATCGGCTGATCTATCGAGTTATCAGTTGCCCTTTTTCTAAACGGCTTTAGGTTTGTATTGCAATTTACCGCGCACATAAACTTTTTTAGCGACGCGTTCTGTGACCTAGCTTCTGATTTGTGCTTCCCAAATGGATACAATATATATGCACCCCGTGCAATAAAGTGAAAAGGGAAAGACATGAAAACGCTTATTTATGAAACGTTGATTAGCCTTGCTAACCAAGAACCAGAACAACATGCAAGAATCCGACAAAATCTCTATGAACAGTTGGATCTGCCGTTCGATAAGCAGCTGGCTTTGTATTCTTGTGCCCTTGGTCCTGCAAGTTCAGGCAAGTTGGAGAGCAGTCAAGGCATTAACAACGCGGTAGATTGCGCGGTTAAACTGCTTGAAACTCCTGAGCGCTAATTCACTCGTTGTTTTAATCACGGCCCGAACCCCAAGGGCCGTTTTTAATTGCGGTTAAATTGATTTCAACGTCGTTATTACTCTGCTCTTTCCGCTAGCACTTCTTTGAATGCAAACATGCCGTTTAATGCCGCGGGAAAACCTGCGTAGACGGACATCTGCAAAATGATCTCTTTAATCTCATCCTCGCTACAGCCTACATTCAGCGCTGCATTTAAGTGCACTTTTAGTTGCGGCGCGCAATTCCCCATTGCCGTTAGCGCGGCGACGGTTGCGACTTCTCTCGATTTTAGGTCTAAGCCCGGGCGAGCATAAATATCGCCAAACGGATACTCAATGGTGTACTGAGCTAAATCTGGACAAATATCTTGTAAGGTTTCGATGACATTATGACCAGCGTCGCCATCAATTTGAGAGAGTAGTTCTAATCCTTTGTTAAAGCGTGATTGTTCCATCGGTATGTTCCTAGTGAATAAACGTAAACACACCTTAATCGTTAGAGTTAACTCTAAGTCAACGAACTTTTCCGCTTTTATACAAGGCAATTTTTTCTTCTAGAGCCGATAAGTGCTTTTTCTGTTGCTCAATGTGGCGTTTGAGGTTTTCTTGGTGTTGTTCTAACAGGGCTTGACGTTGTGGTACAGATTGAGAGCCGACTTCCCTTAATTTGGCATACTCTAGAATCTCTTCAAGTGGCATTGCAGTTTCTTTTAAACGCTTAACAAAGCTTATCCAGTTTAGATCTTTCGAACTATACATTCGATGTCCACTCGCGTTTCTATGGACATGTTTAAGTAAACCGATTTTTTCATAGTATCGAAGAGTATGAGCAGATAGCCCGACGAGGTCAGAAAATTCTTTGATATTCATTATTATCCTCCAAGGTAGAGCATACCCCATAGAGATAAGCTAAGTTTCGCATTTTGAAGTCATTTCGGGACAGATACAAACAGAAATCTTTAGTCTTTTAACGCTAGGTATGGTGATTTACTGGATTTTTGAAACGCGCCAAACGTGATCCATCTGCCAGTTTCGTTTTATTAACAATTGATTACTCAACGGGTTGGCTTGGCTATTTTTATCCTTTGGGCCTACTTTAGGGCGTACGTAGGTCTTATATTTTATCTTTTTCAATTGAAATTTTTGTTAAATAAAACAATGACTTAGTGTTTTGTTGGGCTGTTTGGGGTGTATGTTGTGTGCCCGTTATTCACTCAGAACGATTTATCGCTGTGCAATGGATGAGTCGCTACGCCTTCGATTTCAGCCTTGAGTTAGTGCTAAAAGGGTGAGTGCCTCTGATGAATAGCTTTTATAATTTCGATTATTGAATTCACTCACAAAAAAATGCAAACAAGTAATCGTGAGTGGAAACGAGCAGGAGAACAACATGAGTGGCTCACAGGAAACACAATCATTCGGTGCAAACGTTATCTTACATGCGTTTGATTGGAAGTATGCTGACATTGCCCAACGAGCAAAAGAAATCCGCGAGCTTGGTTATGGCTCTGTGTTGGTTTCGCCACCAATGAAAAGCGCACACGATGAGCGCTGGTGGCAGCGTTATCAACCACAAGATTATCGTGTTATCGATAATGCCTTGGGTGATACCAAAGATTTTATTCATATGGTTCGTGAGCTGGAGCAAGTTGGTGTGTGGGTTTATGCCGACGTAGTGTTTAACCATATGGCAAATGAGGCCCACCTTCGCAGAGACCTTCAGTACCCAAGACAAGAGGTCTTGGAGGAATACCAGAACAACAAACAGAAATATCAGTCGCTAGCGTTGTTTGGCGATCTATCTCAACCACTTTTTGATGAAGAGGACTTTGTTGAAGCATTCGGCATCAAAGACTGGAAAGATAAGTGGCAGGTTCAAAACGGACGTATCACAGGTGGGCCAACCGATCCTGGCTTGCCAACTCTTCGTGTTTGTGACCATGTTGTTGAGCAGCAGCGAGCGTACCTAAAGGCGCTGAAAGCTATTGGTGTGAAAGGTTTTCGTATTGACGCTGCGAAACACATGACGTTAGAGCATCTTAAGCGTGTTTGGACAGACGACATCACGCGGGATGTGCATATATTTGGTGAAATTATTACCGATGGCGGTGCGACGGAAGAAGAGTATCAGCTGTTTCTTGAGCCGTATCTACAGGAAACTCGCCTAGGTGCGTACGATTTCCCTTTGTTCTCAACCATGTTTAAGGCGTTTGCTAAAAAGGGCAGCTTCAAGTCTCTGATTGATCCCTATTGTTTTGGTCAGGCTCTGTCCCCCGGTCGTGCGATTACATTTGCTATCACACATGATATTCCTAACAATGATGTCTTTCTTGATCTCATCATGGACGAGGAAAACGAATGGTTAGCTTATGCCTATATTCTAGGCCGAGATGGTGGTGTGCCGTTGATTTATACCGACTTAAACACCAGCGGTATTAAAGGTAAAAATAGTCAGCCAAGATGGCAAGGTGCATGGAGTGATCCGAGAATGGCAAAAATGATCCAGTTCCATAATATGACGCATGGCGAGCCGATGAGTGTTCTTGAAGGTAACGATGACATGCTCGTACTTAAGCGAGGTGACAAAGGTATTGTGGTGCTTAATAAATCGCAGCGTCAACAGTCTTTGACATTAAAAATCGATGGTAATTGGGTTGATTTGATGACAGAACAAATCATTCCAACTGACGGTAAGTTAATCGTACCATCTAAGTCGTCGATGTTACTCGTCGCGAAGTAGAAGATGTACACACCGAGGTTAGCAACTTCGGTGTGTATGTTTTTCATCGTCATTCACGTTCTGCTGAAGTTCAATAGAAACTCAAACTCTCTCGTTTTTGCTAGAAATTTATGAGCACTCGTTAACGCAACATTCTGCTTTTAAAAAACCAATTACGTCATCTAAGCACTGATACTCTGCAACACAAAAAAGGGTTCTACCCTCGCGGCGCTGGGTGAGAAGACCAGCTGAAGCAAGGCTCGAGATATGATGAGAGAGAGTGGATGCTGGAATGCCAAGCTTTTCTTGTACGCCGCCTACCGCGATACCTTTGTATCCCGCTTTGACGACTTCTTTGTAAATACTTAAACGAGTCGGATGCCCTAACTCTTTTAGTGCTTTAGCAACGGCTTCAAGCTCCATACTGACCTCTAAAGAATGACCACAGTAATTTTGTTTCGATAATAGGGAAAGTCTCGGTAAATGCCAACTATTACGATCTCAGAACAATTTAAATCAGATGAGATTCATACTGGCTCATGCCTTCATGACAACAGTTGTCTGTTCTAATGAGACAGATCAATCTTCATTATTATTTCACGCCACGTTCAAAATCCCTCGTCTACACTCAATGTTGAGTTGTCAGTTGGCAGACCAAGGAGGCGGCCATGATTGCGGTTCATAGAGATTATTGTTTGTCTAACAGTTCGGAGTTACATGCCCACGTTAAAGTCAACCCTGTTGGTAAATTAGAAGTTGAGATTGTTGAACTTCAAGAGCGCCACACCACAGAGTTTGATGATTTGTCTTTTGAGAGTCGTGGGTGTGAAACTCGAATCTGTGGTAAAGAAGACACAACTCCGTGGCAGTTCAATCTTGCAGTTACTGATGCGTTAGAGCTTTCTCATTTAGTGGAAGAAGCAAACGAAGAGTATGAGATTTTAATGAATGATCTTATGTAATATCGAGAAGATCATTTTATCCTGCACGGCGTGTGGCTCTGTACTGAAAAAATAAAAACCTCCCAAGTGGGAGGTTTTTAATATGGAGTGCGTTATCGTTGGATAGGCTCTTCTCTTGGTGGTGTTAGCTCTTGGACGTTATCTTCATTAAAGTCATCGGCGTAACCTTTAGGTGGCGGTGTCCAACCACGTTCTGACCGCGATAGTTTGTCATGACGATCTTTTTGCATCTCTTCCGCCATTTTCTCCTCTAACTGAATAAACAGTTGTCGGAAATTGTTGTCATAGCGTTCACCTTCAGAATCATCCTCCCAAGCTTTGTAAAGTATTTCTGACTTACGTGCTTCAACACGCTTATATGTCGCCTTCTGTTGTTCAACAAAGAAGGGGTGAATGCCAAGGGCTTTCATTGTGTGACCGCCCATCTCCAATGCAGAATGGTAGGTCTCTGATTCAATAATATCAGCCCCCGCTTGACGCAAAAGATAGCCATGTCCACGGTCAAAGGCACGTGCAATCACTGTTACTTTTGGGTACGTGTGCTTAACGTACTTCACCAGTTCTACACTCGATTCTTGGTTATCAATCGCCACAACCAAAGCAGCGGCGTGCTCAATGCCGGCTGTATGTAGCATATCTGGTCGAGTCGCGTCGCCAAAATAGGCGCGAGTGCCAATTTGGCGCATGTTATCGACTTGGTCAGATTGATGGTCAAGTACCACGGTAGTCACGCCGTTTGATACCAATAGGCGATTCACTATTTGTCCAAAGCGGCCGATGCCGGCGATGATCACCGTGCCTGTTTCCTCAATCGTATCGCTTTCGCGTTCATTTGACTGGCTTTCAAAGCGCGGCAGAATCACTCTATCAAACAGAATAAACAAACCTGGTGTCAGGAACATCGAAATCGCAACCACTAACGCAAGAGTTTGTGAGAGTTCAAATGGGATGACGTGGTTTTGCACTGAAAAGCTTAGAAGCACAAAGCCGAATTCACCTGCTTGAGCCAAGCTTAGGGTAAACAGCCAGCGGTTGCTGCCTTTCACCCTAAATATCAGTGCAAGAATAAACAGCACCAAGGCTTTCAAAACCATCACGCCAATGGTCAGCGCCATGATCAGCCAGAAATCACCAAATAGAACCGAGAAGTTGATCCCTGCGCCAACGGTAATAAAGAAAAGACCCAGCAATAAGCCTTTAAATGGTTCGATGTTGGACTCTAATTCGTGGCGGAATTCACTGTTTGCCAATACAACGCCAGCCAAGAAGGTTCCTAGGGCAGGAGATAAGCCCACTAAACTCATCAGCGCAGCGATACCAATGACCAGCATGAGTGCAGTTGCGGTAAAGATTTCTCGCAAACCAGAGCTAGCCACATAATTGAGCAGCGGTCGACTTAAAAAGTGTCCACCAACGACGACGATTGCTATCGATGCTGTGATTACGATGCCGTATGCCCAGCCTGGCAACCCCGCAACGAGGCTTAATTCTTCATGGTGCGCTGCGGCTGTTTGTGCTGCGGACTGTGCCTGTTCAATTAATTCAGGTAAGGCCAATAGGGGAATGAACGCCAACATTGGTATCACTGCAATATCTTGAAAAAGCAACACGGAGAAAGCGTTTTGTCCACCTTCCGTCTTCGTTAATCCTTTTTCGCTAAAAGTTTGCAAAACAATCGCAGTAGAAGAGAGAGCGAAGATCAAACCTATGGCTAAGGCTATGGTCCAAGGCTGGTCAAAGTATAAGGCAATACCCATAATCGCCGCGACGGTACCGCCGACTTGCAGGCCTCCTAAGCCCATTAAGCGATTGCGCATCGCCCACAACATTTTGGGTTCGAGCTCTAAGCCAACGAGAAACAGCATCATCACCACGCCAAACTCGGCAAAGTGCTGTATTGTCGTTGTTTCTTCACCGACTAAACCGATAATTGGGCCAATGACCACACCTGCGATGAGATAGCCTAAAACGGACCCAAGTCCCAAACGCTTAGCAAGTGGGACTGCAATTACAGCAGCAATCAAATATACGAAGGCTTGTAAGAATATCCCTGTCATGAAGCCTCCTTAATGAGCTCTGGCAATGCGCTGTTAAGCTTGATTAATGACGCCGCAGCTTCAACATCCAACCTATCTTCGACTAAAGCTGTTAGCAGGCTCTTGTACCGCTCAACATGACGAGGGATTCGCCCTTCTTCATCGGCTGTACGTGCACCAAACATCGCGAGAGGGGCAATGTAGTTCATGCCGGTCAGTGCGGACATTTGTTCAATAGGCGCAAGCAGTTGACGAATCGTAAAGTGGTTGTAGCCCTCTGCCTTATAAGCTTCTTCTTTACCCCCTGCAGACAGCACACAAAGCATGGTCTTACCTTGCAGTGCTGTGCCATCTGTACCGTAAGCAAAGCCATACTCCAAAACCAGATCTTGCCACTCTTTTAAAATCGCAGGCGTTGAATACCAATATAGTGGGAATTGGAAAATCACCACGTCATGCTCACGTAAGCGTTGCTGCTCACGGTCGATATTAATATCGAAACGAGGGTATTCGCCATAGAGATCAACACATGTCACGCCTTCAATTTTTTGAGCTTCTTTGAAAAGTGGAGTATTCACTTCTGAACGATGCTGGGAAGGATGAGCAAAGAGAATGAGTACTTTTTTATTTGCCATAGGGATCCTTGCTATCTAAATAACCATGCCCAGTAGGAGCGCGGGTTGGTTAGAAAATGTAACTCATAAATGATCGCCAAGCTAGTTTGGAAAACTGTTTAAGCTGTTTCAATATCAATAAAAAACCACCAAATAAATTGGTGGTTTTGGGAAGCGTTACGTTTTACTAATCATGAATAGGGACGACTAGAATATCCACCGGTGACTTGTTAATTAAGTGTCTGGAGTAAGAAATAATCTTGCTCCAGAAATCTTGGTGGTGGCCACAAATCAGAAGATCCACTTCTTGCTCTTTAATGGTGACCTCTAATTTATCAGCCAAGTCGCCAGTACCTACGAAGAAATGTTTAAGTGGGTAATCCATGTAATCACTAAATGTTTTTAAACATTCCATTGAATGCTCATTCAACGGCCTTTGATCCGGGTTTTCTTTAATGTCTACAAGCTCACGATAGATTTCTCCGTGCGTACCATCAATATGAATAAAGGAAATATCGGAGTCGAGATAGTTTGCCATTGATACCGCTCTGTCGATAAGCACGGTGCTTTCATCTGACAGTTCGAGTGCAACAAGGATATGTTTGTATTTCATAACCACGCCCTTATGTGGATTATCTTTACCCTAAGCATAGTATGGCTTGGATAAAAATTGTGTTGCTAAGATCTCGAAATTGTTCAAAGACTTGTTAAAAAGTTAATGTGATATAACAACTTACTGTGAAACTTTCTTTTTGTTCACATTTGGTTAGAAAGCTTGCTTTTTGAACAAAAAAGCGGCTACACTCTGTGCATCATTTCTCTAGGAGATTACGCCAACATGAAGAACTAAACCTGTCATCCATATTTTTACTTATTTTTTGGATCTGCAGGGTTAGTAGGCGTAGCTCACTTTCCGATATTTCTTTGCAACAAGACGACTTTTTGATTTGACGTATATCGTCGAGCTTTACATAGAGCTTAATGCGTTTGTGCACGCGTTTTGTTGCCATTTCAAATCATAGCTACGGCTGTTGTCCCTGTCATACAGGAGGCAAATTATGCCAGTTTTACAAGCTTTTAATGTTAGCCATCAGTTTGATAATGGCGATACGCTATTCCAGTCTATTTCTTGTTCCATGACTAAACGACGTGTTGGTTTGGTTGGGCGCAATGGCATCGGCAAGTCGCTTTTGGCTTCCATTTTAGCGGGAGAAACTCAGCCTGCCAGCGGTGTTGTGACTGCTCCCTCTTCTTTCATGATGTATCGCCAGCAGCCGTCTGATCTGCTTTCAGGTCAGCAATCGATCGCCCAGTTTCTGGGCAAAGATGCGGTCTTGCATGCTTTAAAGCAGATTGAACAAGGTGATGTTTCTGAACATTGGTTCGAACTGGTTGGTGAGCAGTGGGATATTGAATTAAAACTCAAACAGCAGCTCGCTGCGATGGGATTACCGCAAGACCCTGATTTCTCTTGTGCTCGGCTCAGTGGTGGTCAGTTGGCACGTTTGCAGCTATGGCAGTTGTTTGAAAACGAAACGGAGCTTTTGATTCTCGATGAACCATCCAATCACCTCGATACCCAGGCGAAACAATGGCTGATAGAGTCTATGACGCATTTCAGCGGCGCGATTTTACTCATCAGTCACGATCGTGAGCTGCTGCGAGAGATGGAGGAAATTTGGGAACTCTCGGGCCTAGGCTTACAAGTTTTTGGTGGAAATTACGATGTGTACGCCGAGAAAAAACGCACTGAACTGCAAGCGATCGAGAGGCAGTTAGCGCAAGTCGATAAACAGAAAAAACGGTTAGCCGAGCAAGCCCAGAAAAATCGCGAAAAAGCAGACCAACGCGCCGCGCAAGGGAACAAACTGCGCAAAGAAGGCAGTCAGCCCAAAATTTTGCTTGATGGAAAAAAGGATAGTGCGACCGCCAGCGCCTCAAATCGCAATAAGAATGAGCAACTCAGACAAGCGCATTTACAAGCCAAAGAACAGGCGTTGCAATTGCGACATGAGCAACTCAAGGCGCAAAAGCTTTATCTTACAGATAATCCGAACCGTTCGCGAAAAGTATTGTCGATACAAGAAGGTATATTACCTTTTGGGAATTCTACACCTATCACGTTGCAGATTTTTGCGAACGACAAAGTCCATCTCAAAGGGAAAAATGGCTGCGGAAAATCAACCTTGTTAAAGACGTTGCTTGGCGAGTTATCGTTGCAGAGTGGTGAGCTGAAAGTGAATACGCCTTTGTATTATCTCGACCAACATTTTGGTGCAGTGAATCCAAATCTTTCGTTACTTGAGAACGTAATGGAGAGCTGCCAAGAGATGACGGAAAGTGAAGCGAGGACCTTATTGGCCGGGATCGGTTTTCGTCGAGATGCTGTGTTTCGATTGGGGCGCCTACTGAGCGGTGGCGAGAAGATGAAGCTCGCGATGCTGATAGTCAGCCACCAAAACTCTCAGCCTTTGCTGCTGCTTGATGAGCCAGATAATCATCTCGATCTGGAGTCAAAAATAATGCTTAGTCAGGCGTTAAATGTATACAAAGGTGGATTTGTTCTGATTAGTCACGACCAAGATTTCGCTTCTGAGTCTGGGGTTTTGCGCCAAATCGAGCTGACTTAGACGAAAGAGAGTAAACGTCATCGTAGCTCTTCAGTATTGTTCCCAAGTTCTACACTTCCACTTACTAGTTTGTAGAACTGGAAGGAAATGAGGGAGTTAGGATGGCTTTCACAACTCGTTTAATGAAATTAGATTCATTTTGTCGATATATAGTAGAGTTCTGATGTATTGCACAAAAAGACAACAGAAAAATAAAAAGGAATTTCATGAAAAAGAACACCCTAGCACTCACAACGGCTCTCGCACTCGGAAGTGTGTTGTCTGTGGCGTATGCAAATGAAGCGGCGCAATCGTCGGTTGAACAGGTAACCCCGAAAACCATCACGTATCCAACCACACAAAAAGTGGATGTTGTCGATGGCTACTTTGGTACAAAAGTGAGTGATCCTTATCGCTGGTTGGAAGACGATCTCAGCCCAGAAACCGCAGAATGGGTTAAGGCACAAAATGCAGTGACGTTTGATTATCTGTCGAAAATCCCTTACCGCGAGCAGATTGAAGAGCGCATCACTAAGCTCATGGACTACGAAAAGCAAAGCCAACCGTTCAAAGAGGGTAAGTTCACTTATTTCTACAAAAATGACGGGCTACAAAACCAAGATGTGCTTTATCGGCAGTTAGGTGATGGCGAAGCAGAAATTTTCCTCGATCCAAATACTTTTAGTGAAGATGGCACCACATCGTTAGCGGGAGTGAGCTTTTCACGTGATGGTTCTTTGGTTGCATACAGCATTTCGGAAGGCGGTAGCGATTGGCGCAAAGTCATTGTGTTAGACACAGAAACCAAAAAGCCCGTCGGCGAAACGCTGGTGGATATTAAGTTCAGCGGCATCAGTTGGCTCGGCAATCAAGGTTTCTATTACTCAAGTTATGACAAGCCAAAAGGGAGTGAACTTTCCGCGAAGACAGACCAACACAAGCTCTACTTTCATAAACTTGGAACGAAACAAAGTGAAGACCAATTAATTTTCGGTGGTGTAAAGGACGAAAAGTATCGCTACGTTGGGGGTTACACGTCGGAAGATGAACGCTACTTGTTTATCTCAGCCAGCGTATCGACGTCGGGCAACAAACTGTTCTTTAAAGACCTGAGTAAGCCAAATAGCCCGCTGAAAACCATTTTAGATAACACCAGTTCTGATACTTGGGTGATAGACAACCAAGGCACGAAACTGTACTTGGTTACGAACCTTAATGCGCCGAACAAACGCGTCGTGACGGTGGATGCAAGTCAGCCGCAGCCCAAAAACTGGAAAGATTTGATTCCTGAAACAAAGAACGTGTTACGTGTTTCTACCGCGGGTGGCAATTTGTTTGCGAGCTATATTGTTGATGCGATCTCGATGGTGAAGCAATACGACATGAACGGCAAACTCATCCGAGAAATCAAATTGCCTGATATTGGCAGCGCATACGGTTTCTCGGGGAAAAAAGAAGAAACCGAAGTCTACTACTCTTTCACCAACTACAAGATGCCAAGCACTACCTATCGTCTGAACATCAAAGATGGTGATAGCGAGGTGTACTACAAATCTAAAGCGCCATTTGACCCTGTTTTGTATGAATCTCGCCAGGTGTTTTACACCTCAAAAGACGGAACAAAAGTGCCGATGATCATCACCTATAAAAAAGGGACACCGATGGACGGCAGTGCACCAACCATCCTATATGGTTATGGCGGTTTCAACATTAGCCTCACGCCATCTTTTAGCCCGACACGTGCGGCTTGGTTAGAGCTTGGTGGTGTTTACGCGGTAGCGAACATTCGTGGTGGTGGGGAATATGGCAAAGAATGGCACAACGCTGGCATTCAAATGCAAAAGCAAAATGTGTTTGATGACTTTATTGCGGCGGCTGAATACCTAATTGATGAAAAGGTAACGTCATCAAACAAGTTAGCCATTAACGGTGGATCGAATGGTGGCTTGTTAGTGGGGGCCGTTATGACGCAACGTCCAGAGCTGTTTAAAGTGGCGCTGCCAGCAGTCGGCGTACTGGATATGCTGCGTTACCATACTTTTACCGCAGGTGCTGGTTGGGCGTATGACTACGGCACGGCAGAGCAAAGTAAAGAGATGTTCCAATATCTGAAAAGTTATTCGCCGGTGCACAATGTAAAAGCAGGGGTGGAATACCCAGCAACATTGATTACAACCGGTGATCATGATGACCGTGTTGTTCCTGCTCACTCATACAAATTTGCTGCTGAGTTGCAATCGAAGCAAGCGGGTTCAAATCCGACCTTAATTCGCATCGAAACCAATGCAGGACATGGTGCAGGCACACCAACGCGTAAAATAATTGAGACAAATGCAGATATTTATAGTTTTGCACTGTTCAATATGGGAATAGAGAAACTGCAATAGTGCGAATTGTTTGCGTTTTAGTTATCGAAACGCATCGGCGATTTATCGCTCGATAATAAAAGGGAATCACAGAGAGTGATTCCCTTTTTATTTATTATAGGCCTACTATTCTAATCTGATGCTAGGCTAATCAAACTAAGGTTTTTAAATTATTATAATGTTCTAATTAATCTGAAGAGTGTTGTACGATCGAAATGAAACATTGATCGCGATCACCTAAATCCATTGCACTCTCTATTCATATGGTAAAATTAATTAATCATTTGTTCTAATGATAATTGAATTTTCATAAGTTTTAATATTTCCTTCTTCATTGGTATTACCAAATTTCAAGTTATATAAGATATAAGTAGCGGTGATTGAACTTTTACGATGCTTTATTTTATTTTAATTAAAACGTCGAATGTTTCGTCATTATTGAATTTGCTTTGATAATTTATGTTATCCAAAGCGAGTTGTGTTGCTTGCTATTTATGATGACCTCATGACGTGAATAATTTTATAATCATTAAAATGGATACAGTTTTATGAATTTAGTGAAACCGTCTGTTGCCATTATGGTTGCAGCCCTACAACTCGCGTCTTCTGCCTATGCGCAGACAAACAATAACGAAGAACTACAAGATATGTCTGACCCACTTGCGGTATACACCCAAGCTGGCTTTGGTATTACTGATAAAGGCGCGAACATCAAAATCGGTCAAACTTACCAATCTAGCCAGCCTGGTACCATGGCGATGAACATCATTGAAATGAAAGGCATTGGTGGTGAGCTATTTGGCATTCGCGACAATGACGATCCAATATATGCCAACGTTGATGACAGCATTGACTCTTTCCGACTACGTAATTTCCAAGTAGAAGTCGCAAAAGGTCTAGGCCGTCAATTAGATGTAAACTACGACGTTGATAACGATAAATTAGATGCATCTTATAGCTTTATTCAAGGTCTACCTAAGTTTGGTATGTTGCAGCTATTTCCTTTAGCTGGTGCGGGTGTCACTATTGCTAATGATTTTAGTGGTGATGACAAAGGTTATGAAATTCCAGGTACTTTCACTGTTGTGGGTATGTACTCAAAAATTGAATTAACCGATAAAATCTGGATTAACTACAACCCAATGTATATGCATACGTTGTCAGGGTCTAGTCAATATAAAGATACTTATTACGCGGGTGAAGATAATATCTTGACTCATGAGTTTGCGTTGTCTTATCAAATTAATCCTCGCGCAAATATTCGTTACTTTGCAAACTGGAATGAGCACGTTAATTTCGGTGATGGTGATCACCGTATCGAATTTAACTACCAATTCTAACTCCCTCGTTTATTTCCAGAATAGAAAGTGTGTTTATCCATATATTTAAATATTTAGGCTAGGGCACTTTCTAAATAAAGTAGGTTTATCATGAAAGCCAAATATAAATTTGCGTTGGTATCTATTGCTATATCTTCTGCATTACTATCAGGATGCAAAACTGGCGATATCGCAACGAAAACAGCCCAAGCACCCTCTGTTGAAACCGTTACCCTAACCGAAACAAAAATCACTCCTTATCATACTTTTATCGGTCGAACTGAAGCGGTAAATGACGTTGATATTATGCCGCGAGTCGGTGGCGAATTAACCGCGATTCATTTTAAAGATGGCGATATGGTCGAAAAAGGCCAATTGTTGTTTGAAATCGACGACCGTCCTTACAAAGCGGCACTGGCGTATGCAAAAGCGTCGTTGCAAAAAGCAAAAGCACAACTCGTTCAAACTACGCGTGATGCAGAACGTGTGAAGAAACTCATCAAAGATAAAAGCATCAGTGAGCAGCAATACGATGACGCCATTGCTGCGCACGCCGCAGCGATTGCTTCGGTAGAAGAGGCGAAAGCGACGCTGGTTTCAGCAAGGCTCGATCTTGAATTTAGCTCTGTACGTGCGCCTTTCTCTGGCCGCGTGGGTTTCAGCAACTTCCGAGTGGGTGACCGTATTTCGAAAATTCAAATCGTTCCTCTTGTTTCGATCACTCAAGTAGACCCAATTCGCTTTGGCTTTGATGTGGATGAGAAGCTCTACCGCCGAGTAAGAAGTGCCATTGATGTGGCTCATCGTAATGATGACAAACTGGATGTTGATTTAACACTGACGCTTTCAGACGGTTCATTGTATCCGCTTGATGGCAAGATCTACGCCGTTGGCAATAAGATCGATTTAGAAACAGGCTCAATTCGAGCAGAAGCACAATTCGATAATCCAACTTACGCGCTTATGCCGGGTGAATATGGCAACTTGACCATCAAGCTGCGCAACAAAACCATTGATGGTTTGCTTATCCCATCGGCGGCTGTTCAACAAGACCAAGCGGGTGACTACGTCATGGTGGTTGGTGATGATCACGTGGTGTCTCGTCGTAACGTTGAACTCGGTCAGACCTACGGTGTGAAACGTGCTGTGCTGACTGGTTTGGCGGCTAACGAAAAAGTCATCGTCCATGGTCTACAAAAAGTGCGTCCGGGTGCAACGGTGAAAGACGTTGAGCTACAGAGTGAACAAGGCTGAGTGAGTACTGATGTTAAGTAAATTTTTCATTCACCGGCCGAAATTTGCTTTGGTGATCTCACTGGCGATGACATTGATGGGTATGATCGCCCTGAAAGTCTTGCCAATTTCTGAGTATCCTCAAATCTCTCCAACGGTAATTACGGTGAGCACCATGTATCCGGGTGCAAATGCGGACGTGGTTAAAAAGACCGTAGCACAACCGATAGAAGCCAAAGTCAACGGCGTTGAAGACATGATTTACATGTCTTCTGTGATTGGTAACGATGGCTCATACACATTGCGTATTTACTTCCGAGTGGGCGCAGATGGCGATATGGCGCAGGTTCGTGTGAACAACTTGGTGGCACAGGCGACGTCGTCTCTACCACAAGAAGTAAACCAAATCGGTGTGACGGTTAAGAAGAAATCTTCCGACATGCTGGGCGTTATCACACTGCGTTCTCCGAAACAGTCTCACGACAGTATCTACCTTTCTAACTACGCGGATCTCAATATTGTCGAGCGTCTAAAACGTATCGAAGGTATGAGTGACATTACGCTGCTGGGTAAGAAAGACTACTCAATGCGTATTTGGTTGAACCCAAATAAACTGGCTACCTTGAAGCTTTCTGCTAGCGATGTTATTGGCGCAATTAAAACGCAAAACATCCAAGTGGCGGCGGGTAAGATCGGTGGTATGCCAGCTCCGGGTGACCAGCAATATCAATATGTTTTGCAAACCAAAGGCCGCCTCACTTCTGCGGAAGAGTTCGAGAACATCATCATTCGTGCGAGCAAGAAAGGTTCTTTGATTCGCTTGAAAGATGTGGCTCGTGTCGAAGTTGGTGCACAAGGTTACGAAGCTGATGGTCGTATGAATAACGAACCAGCCGCCGTTCTGGCCTTGTACCAGTTACCGACCGCGAACGCGCTAGACGTGATGGAACGCGTGAAAGAGGCCATGAAAGAGTACGAGAAATCATTCCCAGATGATTTGGTCTACGACATCGCTTATGACTCTACCGAATACGTAGAGACATCGATTGATGAAGTGTACGAGACGCTGGTGATTGCGGTACTTCTTGTAACCTTCGTTGTGTACGTTTTCTTGCAGAACTGGCGAGCGACGATCATTCCAACCTTAGCGATTCCGGTTTCCATCATAGCGACGTTCGCAATCATGGGCGTGATGGGCATGACCATCAACACCATTTCGTTGTTTGGCTTGATCCTCGCCATCGGTATCGTGGTAGACGATGCGATCATCGTGGTAGAGAACGTGGAGCGGGTTATCCATGAAGAGCATTTAGACTCGATTCCGGCCACGATCCAAGCTATGAAAGAAGTGACGGGGCCAGTATTGGCAACAACGCTTATTTTGTTGGCGGTATTCGTACCGGTTGCGCTATTGCCGGGTATTTCCGGTCGAATGTTCAACCAGTTCGCAGTCACCATCTGTGTGTCGGTGCTGATCTCTGCGATCAACGCATTAACGTTAACGCCAGCGCTTTGTGCGTTGATGTTGAAATCAACTCACTCGCAACCTATTGCGCCTTTGCGTGCGTTTAATCGAGGTTTTGAAGCAATAACGCGCAAATACCAAGGTTTAGTTGGCTTCTTGAGCCGTCGTATTGTGCTGAGTATCGGTGTGTATGGCGCGCTTATTGCGGTGCTGGCGTTTGCGTTCATGACCGTACCTTCTTCTTTCGTACCGAACGAAGATAAAGGCGTGTTCATGGTCGAAATGCGGTTACCAGACGCAGCAGCATTGCAGCGTACTGCACCATTAATGAAGAAGTACGTTGATGAACTAAAACAGATGGAAGGTGTGGAGAACGTGGTTTCGGTTGCGGGCTTCTCGGTAATTAACATGGCGTCGATTCCAAACTCGGGCATGTTGATCATCAAACTGGATAACTGGAGCAAACGTAAAGACCCTGAGCTACACCAACGCGCATTGATGAATAAAGTTAACCAAATGCTGAACTCAACGCCAGATGCCGCTTCGTTCGTTTTCGCGACGCCGGCAATCAAAGGTATGGGTGCGGTAGATGGTTTCAACCTTGTGCTGCAAGACAACTTGGGCCGTTCTCCACAAGAGTTGGCAAAAACAACCGCTGATTTTGTTGCCCAAATCAACCAACTGCCTGAAGTGGCGCGTGCGTTCTCGATTTTCCGTGCCAACATTCCGCAACGTTACATCGATATTGACCGCGATAAAGCGATTTCGATGGGCGTACCGTTGAATGAAATCTTCAGCACACTGCAAGCGCAGTTGGGCGGTGCCTACATTTCTGACTTCAACTTGTTTGGTCGTTCGTACCAAGTGAAAGTGCAAGCAGAAGAGCAATATCGTGACAACATCGACGACATCGACCATCTGTTTGTTCGTTCTAGCTCTGGAAAAATGGTGTCACTGGCAACGCTAGTGAAAGTGAAGCCGATCTTCGGCCCAGATACCTTGTCGAACTACAACATGTTCAGTTCTGCAACCGTGAACGGTGCGCCAGCGCCAGGTTACAGCTCGGGTGATGTTGTAAAAGCCATTGAAAAACTGGCTGCGGAATCTTTGCCAAGTGGTTACTCATACGAGTGGTCAGGCATGACTTACCAAGAGATGAAAGCAGGCAACATGGCGCCGATCGCGTTCGCATTGTCTTTGCTGTTCACATACTTGTTCTTGGTGGCTCAGTACGAAAGTTGGACCATTCCTGCAGCGGTAATGATGGCGGTTCCAGTCGCGATTCTCGGCGCAATGGGCACGCTACTGCTGGTGGGACAACCGTTCGACTTGTACGTGCAGATTGGTGTGGTCATCTTGATCGGTATGTCCGCCAAAGTGGCGATTCTTATCGTGGAATTTGCCAAAGTTCTGCGAGAAGAAAAGGGCTTATCCATCATTGATGCTGCCAAAGAAGCTGCTCGAATCCGTTTCCGTGCAGTACAGATGACCGCATTTGCCTTCATCTGGGGGGTATTCCCGTTGGTGATTGCATCGGGTGCCGGTGCGGCATCTCGTCACTCACTGGGCTTTGCAGTATTCGGCGGCATGATTCTCTCTACGTTTGTAGGCACGTTACTGACGCCAGTGTTCTTCGTGATGATGCAATATCTGCGCGAGAAGTTTAAGCGAAAGAAACCCACTGAACTTGAGGTGAGCGAGCAATAACGCTGATTTCAACTGACTGACTCCACAACACCCCCACGCTGTGTGCGATTGGCCAATGCCTTTCATTGATATACAACCACCGTCGCAGCGTGGGTTCCCCAAACAATAATAGGTTTTAGCATGAAAAATCTTTCAAAAATCGTCGTAGCGAGCTCTCTACTGACGTGTGCTGCTGCGCAAGCGGGTGGGTTATACCTTTACGAAACAACTGCATCGGATATTGGTTTGGCATCCGCTGGTATGGCGGCTCGTGCGCAAGATGCCTCAGTAATGGCAGCAAACCCGGCTGGTCTGGCGAATGTTTCTGGTAAATCTTTCTCTGGTAACCTGATTGGCCTTTACGGTGACGCGCAACTAGACACGATGACTGGCGATGCGGGCAACGTGATTGGTTTTGTTCCTATGGCGTCGGCATTTTACAGCCAACAAGTAAACGACAAATGGACGCTGGGTATTGGTCTGTATGGCAACTACGGCCTTGGCCTCGAGTACGAAGGTCTTTTGGATAATCATTTAGATATTCCTACAGCAACGACGCAAGCCTTAACCATTCAACCTTCCGCTTCTTACCGCATCAATGATCACTGGTCTGTGGGTGCGGCGCTTGGTATTCAGTACGGTATGTATGAAGTGGAAACGAAGGGAGTCTTGAACTTCAATGACGAAGACCAAGATACTCAGGTCAACGGCCGAGTAGGTGTGCTTTATGAGGCAACATCAGGCACGCGTCTTGGTCTGTCTTACTCTTCTGAAGCCGAATTTGAATTCGACAAGAGTAACTCCATTGCTCCACAACAACTGATCTTCAGTGCTTACCACGAAGTGAATGATGACCTAGCGGTGATGTGGAACGTGAACTGGCAAGACTGGAGCGAATACACAACCACGCTGAACGTAGAGACACAAGACACTTACCAAATCGCATTAGGTACTCAGTACAAACTGAATGAAAAAATGATGTGGAATGCAGGTTTTGCATTCGATACCAGCATGTATGAAAGTCAATCAAACGGTGACATTACCGTTCCTACTGGCAAGGCGTACCGCATTGGTACAGGCATTGATTACAAATTGGATTCAGAAAACTCAATTGGTTTCGCGTTGGAAGCGATCTTGATGGAATCGTCGGAAACGCCACGCTTACAAGCTGGCTTTGATGAGCCTGCTCTGTACTTCATGAGCATGAGCTACAACTGGAAAAACTAATCATTCCTAATCGCTAAAACGCCTTCCTTACAGGCCATTCCACCCTAACTACCTGCACTGGATGCTGTCACACCATCTAAGGTAGTTAGGGCGCTTCTGTCACATCCAGTGAGTGATGATTCAAAAAGTCTCTGCGCAGCTAAGTGCGGGTATTCAACATCTCAAAGGACTAAAAAATGAAAAATAAACTAGCGTTAGTGTGTACGACTTTGTTGGTCAGTACGCTGGCTCATGGTGCCGAGCATCGAGTAAAAGACAATAAAAACAAGTTGGCGGATGACCCAACAAAAGTCATCACGAAATTTGGCGCCTCATACGCAAACAACTACGATTTTGATGATCAAAACATCTCATTCTCGGGCTCACTTGCGCTTGACCAAGCGCGCAAAATCAACCTGCGTATCAATGATGATGCGAGCGAGTGGCGTATTGGTGGCTCGTGGTTGTTTCCGGTCGGTATCGTGAACTTCAACTTCGGTAAAAATGAATACGTAAACGGCGCGGATCAAACCAACTACAGCGTTGGTACCTTTATGCCGCTAAGTTATTTCGGGATTGAGCCAGCAGGCTTCCAAATTTTCCCAATGGCAGGCTATACGTACAACACTGGTGATGTTCCTGTTTGTGACGGTGCAGAAAGTAGTCTCTGTAGCGAGCCTAACTTTACGGGTACGCCAAGTGCAGAGAATGGCTTCAATATGATGAGCTCTTCAGGCAGTAGCGGTTACGTTGGTGCATTTGCGCTGAAATCGTTTACCAAAGAGCTGACGTTAATCAGCTTCGCAGCAGGCACTTACGGCTCAGAAAACAGTGAAGGAGAGAACTACAAAGGCTTCTTTGGTGGTATTGGTCTTGGTTACCTCGTGAGCAAACGCCACTCTTTTAACGTAATGACGTTTGTCATGGACAACAACACCTATTTGGATGAAGCAGACAAGCGCATCGTATTATCATATCAATATCAATTTGAATAAATAAAAACGCAGCCCAAATAGCTGCGTTTTTACTTTGATAGAATGAACTAGTGAATTGAGTTGTTTTCTTCGATCTTTTTCTGGTATTGGTGTTTTAATATATACATGCGCTTAACATCGCTGTAAGCGCCGTTAATAAAGTATTCTTCTACAAGGTGACCTTCTTCGATAAAGCCGCACTTTTTGTATAAGTGAATAGCGACTTCGTTATCCACTGCGACTAATAAGTAGATTTTACGTAGATTAAGAATTGAGAATGAGTAATCTAACGCACGATTAATCATCTCTGTCGCATAACCTCGGCCTTGATGCTCTGGGGCGATGATTATCTGAAATTCCGCGCTGCGGTGAATGTAGTTAATCTCGATCAGCTCAACTAAGCCAATTACGATGCCGTCTTCATCTTCGACGACAAAACGCCTTTCAGCGTCATCATGTATATGTTTTCGATAAAGTTCTTCGAGCTCGTCATAAGACTCGTAAGGTTCTTCGAACCAGTAGGCCATGATATTTCGGTTGTTATTCAGTTCATGAATAAAGCGCAAATCAGAACGCTCTAATGCACGCATTTTTAGGCCTTTCTTCATCATTTTTCTCCAATGAGGGCGGAGAATACCTCCGCACTTGATGCTAGAAAATATTACCGTATTTCACAAGAATAGCGCATCTTTTTTTGGAAAATATCCTGTGATTTTCAATGTGGAAACTTAGAGTTCACGACAAATATAAATTAATCTTTACGATAAAAAACTCGATTAGGTGCTTTGCCTAATATCGTATTAAATACCGCGCAACGACTTAGTGTCTTAATCTAAACAAACAAGGTATTCAATATGTTTTCAATCGGTGACGTAGTAGTAGCGACTAAAGGTATCGATCTTGGCGAAATGGTTGTTACAGGTTTAAGCAGTGGCGGTTTTTACACACATGTAAAAGCAGGCGAAAAAACACTAACTTACCCAGCTAAAGATCTTAAGAAAGCATAATTAAATTTGCTCATTCTTATTTTAAACTGGCTTAAAGTTCGTATTAGTTATTTTAAGCGGGTTAGAATCGATAAAAGGTAGCGCAATGAGTCGCTACCTTTTTTTATTTTTTCTACCTTTCTTCACCAATATGAAACTCAACGCGATTTCTTCCAGTTTCTTTTGCCTTGTAAAGTGCTAAGTCGGCGCGTTTAACTAATGGTTCAAATGAGTCGTCGAGACGACAGACTTGAGTGACCCCAATACTCGCGGTGAAGCTCATATCACAACCTGAATGTTGAACGGTCGTCGTTTCTAGTGCATTACGAATTGTTTCTAATGTGTCTAGAGCTTGCTGTGATGAGCGACTTCTTAATACGATGGCAAACTCTTCACCGCCAACTCTGGCAAGTAAGTCACAATCAAGTAGATGACTTTTAATAGTATTGACTGCATGGATCAGTGATTTATCGCCTGCGTCATGACCAAATCGGTCATTGAGGCTTTTAAAATTGTCGAGATCTAAAATAGCAACATGGAAGTCAATGCCCAGGGTTCGGTATTCATTTAGGCGGCTTTCGATTTGTCGCATGAACTCTCTGCGGTTTGGAATACCTGTTAGATCATCCGTCGTGGCGAGGTGTTCCATTTTCATAATCTGTATATGAAGGGCAATGTTTAAAGCAATCCAATTAGCGATGCACTGAAGCTGTGCCGCTTGTTCGTTTGTGTAAATGTGCGTTTGATGATGCGCAACATTAAGCGTTCCTAGGCAGACTTTACCGTGCATTAAAGGCGCGTCCATACACGTCCCCATACCATTGGATGCGAGCATCACACAATCGATCTCATCAGATTGCGTAACATCGTCGCAGATCATCAGTTGTTGCTTTTTGAACACTCGGCCAACAAACGCTTGATGAATGGGCACTAAAAATTCAGCGGGAATCGCTTTACTACCAGAGAAAGAGTAGACCTTTAAATGATCATTGTTTTCATAAAGTGTGATACTCGCACGGTCAGAATTAAATATACGATTTATCCATTCTGCCACCGTATCAAGTACTTGCTGTAGTGTTTCCGATTGAGCTAAAAAGTGAACAAACCCTATCGGCATACATATCGGACTTTCCATGTTTTGCATCGATAAGTCATCAGGGTTAAAAGTTCTTTCAAGTCTCAATAGACATCTCCTTGGCAATGTTGCAAATAACAACAATAAATTACGTGAAGCTATTTTGTAGAAAATGTGCTTCTTGGTAAGAGTATGGTTTAATTATCGCCATTTGTGTGAATTTGGTTGCTTAATGTGGGCGTTAACTCACCCTAAATAAGTAAATCTTATACCTATTTATAAGTAAGTCATTACTCAATAAGTGGTGTTTTTAAGATGGAAGTACAGAATGAGCCCTTCTGGAATAGAAGGGCTAGAAAAGGATACAAATAGGGTCAGGTGAGTGGTGACTTAATTGTCTTTGTACTTTTGTAAAATCAACTGACTTATCTGCGCAACGAGTTGGTCCCTAGCTTGAAGTGAGAGCTCGGTTTCTGTGACATAAATACTAATGTAAACAGGTCGATGATTTTCCTTCCATATAATCGCGTTAATGCCCCGCGAACCATGACCTCCCGCACCAGAACGGTCTGCAATAGACCAACCTGTTGGTAATACAGAACGCATTAACGAGTCTGAAACTTTGTTGTCCTGCATCCAGATTTTTAATTGTACACGAGACTCATAAGACAACGTTTCGCCTTCGACCAAAGTTCGAAGAGTGTTTAGTATGGCGTTAGGTGTGGTTGTGTCGCGGCTGTCGCCTGGTGTGGCTTCGTTCAAGCGAGGTTCTATTCTGTCTAGGCGCGTTGCTTTATCTCCAATTGTTCGCAGAAACATTGTTACGGCCTTAGGGCCGCCAATTTCATTTAATACTAAGTTGGCTGCGGTATTATCACTCATTAACATAGCGGCTTCACACGCGTGCTCTATGCGTGTGTTTTGGCCTGCGAGCTTATCCATCACTGGAGACCATACAACGATACTGCGCTCATCGACTTTTGCGGTCGCATTTTTACTTAGCTTACCGCTGTCCATATCACTTAGCATTTTGGCACAAGCTAGGGTTTTGAATGTGCTCATGAGTGGGAAGCGTTCATCGCCACGGTAATCCCAACGCTCGTCTGCTTGGGTATCCCAAACTGACACCCCAATTCTGCTTGAGGTTTGTTGCTCGAGGAGAGAAATGTCCTCATTCAGTTGGGACGCGTAACTTAGGGTTGAGCAAACCATTAGCCCAGCCAACAAAAATAACTTTTTCATGGATCGTGTTCTTCAATTTTAGTTTTAGTTCGCACCGTAGCGATGTCACGTAAACTATAACGAGCCAATACTCTAAACACTGTTAAATCTATGTCTATTTTATGTAGGATTCTTTGCAATACGCTTAAACGGTCTCAATATGGGGAGAAGAGTGTTGCTATCAAGGCCTGTAGTTTGGCTTATATATTACGTCGGTGATTCGGTCATAAAAATATCTTAGCGTGAGACACTGGCTCAGAATTTCTTATCATGAGCTAACGAATAGTTTGATCCAGAGAAATAAAAGGAGCTGAATCATCAGCTCCTTTGTCTAGTTGGATAATTACTTACAGTTCAATCTTTTTAACCATGCCCGATTCTGCATGGCCCGGAATGTTGCACGCGAACTCAACATTGTTGTCACCGTGGAAATGCCACAACAACTGCTTCGCTTTACCCGGTTCTACCGTCACAGAGTTGCCCGAGTCGTGCATGTGATCACCGCTCATTGTCTTCATCATTTCGCGATGTTTTAGCTGCTCTTTAGCCGAACCAATCGTAAACTCGTGGTTGATCTTACCTGTGTTCATGACTACAAACTGCACCACATCGTTTGGCTCAATCTTAACGTCTTTCTTGAACTTAATAGTCATGTCATCACCCAAGATAACGTGTACCACCTTGTCTGGCTTTGCACCTTTTGCTGGCATACCTACTGCCGACATGCCCGGCATATCCATCATGTTTGAATGGTCCATTTTACTGTGGTCCATCTTCATGCTGCCGTGGTCCATATTTTCATGCTTCATGTTGCTATGATCCATGTTCGCGTGGTCCATGTTTGAATGATCCATTTGGGCAAACGCAGTCGTTGTTGTTAGGGCTAGAGTAAGAGTGATTAGTGTCTTTTTCATTTTTATATCCTTGTTTTAATTCATTAATAACTTGGTTGCTTCCCCCCAAACGAATTGATTGAGGGGAAGGTAGGGATTAAGCCTTGTTGCCAGTGCGATCTGTGCTGGCGGCGTTTTCGATTTGGTTGCCAGTTTGCGTGCTTGTTTGGCTCGGAGTTGAGTTGCTTGGGCGCAACTCACGTTGTTTCCACAGCTTGAAGATGGCTGGAAGTACCAACAGCGTCAGCAGCAGTGCTGAGGCCATACCGCCAATCATTGGCGCGGCGATACGTTGCATTACTTCTGATCCTGTACCTTCGCCGTACATGATCGGAATCAGACCAATAATTACTGTCAGTACCGTCATCATTACTGGGCGAACACGCAGGCCCGCACCTTCACGAATGGCATCGGTTAGGTCTTTCGCCTCAAGCTTTTGTTTACTCTCTTCCGCATCCAGCTTCTTGTAGTGCCATGCTTGGTTGAGGTAGACGAGCATGATGACCCCAATTTCAACCGCGACGCCTGCTAGGGCAATAAAGCCAACCCCGACGGCAATTGAGAAGTTGTAGTTGAGGATATGCATGAGCCACAAACCACCGACCATAGCGAGCGGTAGGGTAAGCATGATGATCATCACTTCGCCAACGCGACGGAAGCTGAAGTAAAGCAGCAGCATAATGATGGCGATAGTGATTGGTACCACGACACTCAAGCGGTCTTTCGCACGCTCCATGTATTCGTATTGACCAGACCAAGCCAGCGAGTAACCCGCAGGAAGTTCCAATTGATCAGCCACGACCTGTTGCGCTTCTACGACGTAAGAGCCAAGGTCACGACCATCGATGTCGACAAATACCCAGCCGTTTGGACGCGCGTTTTCTGTCTTGATCATCGGAGGGCCGTCTTCGTAACGAATGTCCGCTACGTCAGCCAGCGCAATACGAGCGCCATTTGGTGTGACTAATGGTAGGTTTTGCAGTTTAACCACTGAATCACGGTAGTCTTGTGGGTAACGAACATTGATTGGGTAACGCTCCAAGCCTTCAATGGTTTCACCCACATTCATGCCACCCACCGCAGTGGAGATCACTTGCTGAACGTCTTTGATGCTTAAGCCATAACGCGCTGCGGCACGACGTTTAATGTCGATCGTGACGTAACGACCGCCTGCTACACGTTCTGCGTAAACCGATGCCGTGCCTTGTACGCCATTAAGAATTGGCTCTAGCTGAGAACCGATCTTCTCAATCACTTTCAGATCAGGTCCGGCGATCTTAATGCCGATAGGGGTTTTGATGCCCGTTGCCAACATGTCGATACGCGTTTTGATCGGCATTACCCAAGCGTTAGTAAGACCAGGGAACTGAACCAGCTTGTCGAACTCTTTGCGCAGTGACTCGGTTGTTACCCCTTCACGCCATTGGTCGCGTGGCTTCAACTGAATCACGGTTTCAATCATGGTGAGTGGCGCTGGATCGGTTGCGGTCTCAGCTCGGCCAATTTTGCCCCATACGGTTTTCACTTCTGGAACGGTTTTGATCAGCTTGTTGGTTTGTTGTAGAAGCACGCGCGCTTTACCAATTGAGATACCCGGATAGGTCGTTGGCATGTACATCAAGTCGCCTTCATCCAGCGGCGGGATGAACTCGCTACCCAGTTTACTGGTTGGGTAGTAAGCCGATGCCATTAGACCTAATGCGATAACAATCATGGTCTTAGGGTATTTTAAGCTGGTGTTCAACAGCGGGCGGTACAGCGCGACCAAGCCGCGGTTAACCGGGTTTTTGTGTTCCGGTAACACCTTACCGCGGATGAAGTAGCCCATAAGTACAGGCACGAGCGTGATTGCCAAACCTGCTGCCGCTGCCATGGCGTACGTCTTAGTGAACGCAAGCGGCGAGAACATCTTGCCTTCTTGGCCTTCTAAGGCGAACACCGGTACGAAACTAAGAGTAATGATCAGCAATGAGAAGAACAGCGGAGCGCCGACCTCTTCTGCGGCTTTGCCAATCACTTGCCAGCGGTTTTTATCGGTCAGTGGCGTTCGTTCAATGTGCTTGTGAACGTTTTCAATCATCACGATCGCACCATCTACCATGGCTCCGATGGCTATCGCAATACCACCCAAGGACATGATGTTGGCGTTGATGCCTTGCCAATGCATTACGATAAACGCACTAAGAATGCCAACCGGTAGGCTCAGAGCGATAACCAATGAAGAACGAATGTGGAACAGGAACAACGCACACACAATCGCGACGACGATGAACTCTTCTGCAAGCTTCTTCCAGAGGTTTTCTACCGCTGAATCGATAAGAGTAGAACGGTCGTAGGTTGCAACAATTTCCACGCCTTCTGGTAGGCTGCGTTGTAAGTCTGCGAGTTTGTCTTTGACTTTCGCAATCACTTCACTGGCATTTTCACCAAAGCGCATCACGATAACACCACCCACTGCTTCACCTTCGCCATTCAGCTCTGAGATACCACGGCGCATTTGTGGGCCAAGGTTAATGTCTGCGATATCACCTAATAGCAACGGCGTGCCTTTCTCAGTGACTTTGAGAGGCAGTGACTTGATGTCTTCAATGCTGGTTAGGTAGCCTGTGGTACGAACCATGTGCTCGGCTTCGGCCACTTCGATAACGGACGCGCCGGTTTCTTGGTTGCCGTTTTGGATTGCCATGTTCACTTGTTGCAAAGTGAGGTTGTACGCACGCAGCTTGGCAGGATCAATCTGCACTTGATACTGCTTCACCATACCGCCCACGGTAGCGACTTCAGAAACGCCATCAACGGTTTGCAATTCGTACTTCAAGAACCAGTCTTGCAGGCTGCGAAGATCAGCCAAATCATGCTTGCCAGTTTTGTCTTGTAATACGTAGCTGTAAACCCAGCCCACGCCCGTTGCATCAGGACCTAGGGTTGGTTTTGCGTTCGGTGGCAGCTTTGGTGCTACTTGGCTTAAGTACTCCAACACGCGTGAACGTGCCCAGTACATGTCGGTATCATCGTTGAAAATGATATAAACGTAAGAGTCACCAAAGAAAGAGTAGCCACGAACCGTCTCAGCTCCCGGCACGGCAAGCATGGCGGTGGTGAGTGGGTAAGTAACTTGATCCTCGACGACTTGAGGAGCTTGACCCGGATAGCTTGTCTTGATGATCACTTGCACATCAGAAAGATCTGGAATCGCATCAACAGGCGTATTCTTTACACTGTAAAGTCCGCCTAATACAAGGGCTAAGGTCGCGACCAACACTAGGAATCGGTTGCTCAGTGACCAACGAATAATAGCATTGATCATAATTAACCCTCGACGGCTGTTGTTGCAGGAACTAGCTGTCTAAGAACGTAGTCAGATCCTTGTTTTTCAACTAGAAACCGAACTTTCTGTCCTTCTTCAAAACCCGAGAGATCAACATCTTCACCGACAGAGAAGTTCATCTCGCCAGCATCCCAGTTCCATTCTGCAACCGGTAGGTGGTTTAAGGTGATCATGCCAAAATCAGCCATCAGCATTGTGATGTCACCAGTTAGCCAAACCTCTGCGGCAATGACGCTGTTGTCTGCCTTGTAGTCGATGATTTGGTACTGACCGGACTCCGTCTTTTGCATTTCAAATTCGATAGCCTGACCTTTTTTCAAGTCACCCATTTCAACGCCATCTGCGAAAGTGAAGTTCATTACCATGCCCGGCCAATCCCATTCTGGTACAGGTTGGTGGTTGATGGTCAGCATGCGGTGATCTTTCATTACGTCTGTGATTTCACCTTTGGCCCATGCCGTTTCTGCTGCCGCTTCTACACCATTGATGCGAGACAGATCTGCCGACTGGCTTGATTCAGAGTCGAGCATGAAGTGAGATGACGTAACGATCTTGTCGCCTTGTTTAAGTCCTTGTAATACTTCGATTTGTTCGCCAGCTTCGCGGCCAACTTCAATTCGAGCAGAACGGTATTTGCCATCACCTTCCGCCAGAACAACGCGAGTCATACCGCCAGAGCGGATAACAGATGATTTAGGAATCGTTAATACTGCATCGTCAGTGACAGGCTGCAGGGCAATATTGGCGAACATATTTGGCTTCAATGCGCCATCTGGATTAGGGAATTTAAGACGCACACGCAACGTACGTGTTTTCGGATCGAGGATTGGGTACACGTAATCTACGACACCTTGCCATTCATTGCCCGGAATCGCGTCAAGGGTCATCGTGGCTTGAGAACCTGCTTTCATCCAGTGTGCTTGACGCTCAAAGACTTCTGCATCAACCCAAACATTGTCCAAGGGACCTGCACTGATCACCGCTTGAGCAGGGGACAAATAGCCACCTTCACGCACGTTTAAGCTCGCGATAACGCTATCAGCAGGTGCTTTGATTTCAATGGTTTGTGATGCTTTACCACTACGAGTAATGGATTTGATTTGAGCACGGTCAACCCCAAGCGTTACCAAGCGTTCGGTCGCGCCTTTTACAAGACCTTTGCGGCCAGTGCGGTACGCATTCAGCAATTCTTCTTGTGCTTTAACCAGTTCAGGAGAATAGAGCGTGAAAAGCACATCGCCTTTCTTCACTTTCTCACCCACGGCATTGATGTAGAGTTTTTCTACCCAACCCGCCACACGAACGTTGGTTTGCCATAACAGACTTTCATCAAAGGCAATATAGCCAACCGTTTCGATGCGTGGTGATAGCTGTTGTAGTGTCGCGTTTGCGGTTTTAACCCCGAGGTTGTTCTCTACTGAAGGGTCAATAGTCACTGTACCCGGTGCGTCTTGTTCACCGGATAGGTCTTCTGCGTAAACCGGAATCAAATCCATGCCCATTGGGGACTTACCCGGCTTGTCGCGTTTGTAGTTCGGATCCATTGGGGCAACCCAGTAAAGCGGATCATTAGAGCTTGAAGCAGGTTCACCACCCATCGCACTCATGTCGTGAGCCGAGCCCGTAAGAAAATGATTAGCACCAAACCCTAAAGCACCACCAACAATCAGCGCAATGGTTGCAATTTTTAATGTTTTCATTGTTTTACCTTATTTTCCCCTTCACATTTGACGCTACAGCGTTGTTGCCTGCTCTCGTTCACCCAAATCACATAGAGGATCCCTTAGTTTGTTAGGGAAAGTGCTCATGGGATTCTCTTGTTTGCCGCCTAGCTGTAGCCCCAACTGTCTTGGGGAATCACAAATTAATATGTCGAAATAGAGCGAGCTTCCGGTGAAGCCACTTGGTAGTCGAAACCACCGAGTAGGGTGGCTAAATTGCTGTTTGCGATGTTGAGATCGGTCAGTAGACGTTGTTGCTCCAATTGCAGAGCCAACTCGTCAGTCGTGGCGGAAATCACATCGTTAAACTGCGCTGTGTTGTTTTGATAACCCCGCTCAACGGCTTGAATGCGCGCTTTCGCTTGAGGCAATAAGGTGGATTGATAACGTTCTAAGCGTTGGGTTAAGTTGCCGCGATCAACCAACAGAGTGTTCACCTTGGCATTCATCTGCGTTAGTAAGGTGTCTTTTTGTGATTGTGCCGCGCCAACTTGGTATTGAGCGGCCGCGAGATTGCGATCTTGGCGGTCACCCGTAAACAACGGAATGTCCATGGTTAGGTAAGCGCTGACCAAATCGGAGGCGGGTTCACCCATCATGTTGTCGGCTTGGCGGTAGGCGTACATTACTTCGACGCCAAATTGTGGGTTGTAGGCTTGCTCAGCAATTTCCACCTGCGTTTTATTGGCAGAAATACTGACGTCGGCCATCTTAACCATCGGGTGTTGGCTGAGTTGCTGATAATGCTTGGTGGAACCCTGACTGGCAGCAAGTTTGCTGTTCAGTGTGTCCCAATTAAGTTGATTGCTCGCGTGCAGAGCCTCTTCGTTTGCCAACCAATCTGACCCCAACCATTCGGAGAGTTGAGAGATAAGACGACGTTGCATTTGTGCGTTGGCTTGCAGTTTCTCATCCAACTTGCTGACTTGAAGCTGGGCATTGAGCAGATCTTGCGCTTCACTCTTACCAATCGAATAGTTGGTTTGAATAAAGCTTTCCATCTCCTTCATCAACTTGCGATTCTCAAGCATGATTTGTTCAGCGCGTTGCTGGTAACCAAGTTCTAACCAAAGTTGAGTCATGCTGTTGGCTACTTCAAGCTCACGAGCATGGACTTGAAGCCCAAGGCCGTCGGCTTGTTGATTGGCTTTCTTCTGCTGTAAATCAAGCGTCGAGCCACGCTCAAACTGTTGCATTAAACCAACGGAGATGTTGGTCATTGGGTCTTCATCGAATTTGAAGCTGTCGACAGGCAAGCCACCAAAACCCACTTTCAGTTTTGGGTCCATCAAGGTCGCACTCGCGACGCCCGTTTCACGCATGGCAGCAGATTGCGCAGAGTATTGCTTACGATTGCCATCGTTACTCAAAGCGACGTTGATCAGTTGGGCAAGCTTGGTCGTTGAAGCTCGCTCACTTGATGCGGAATTTTGCGCTGCGTGCGTCTCTTTTCCTGCGGCGTTAACCAAGGTAGGCGCAGCGACCAGAGCCACCATAAAAATAGGTGCAGCTAAGCGGTATGGTTTGATATCCATAATCTAAATCCAGTGTTCGCCGGATCGATGGAGGTGCGGATTTTATTGCGGGAACAGTAAAGCCTTGTTACCTCATCGTTCAGGCGCATTAAAACAACCTGCGATACACGCGCAGGGTCGAATGCTAGGACGGATTTAGGCTATTGGAGGTCGATATAGGTCGCGGCTGACGTGTACGACTGGGGAAGCAACTTCAGGAGTAATAGTTGCGCGATAGATGACGGGCATTGGGCTATTGGTAGGATTCGGTAGGGGGACGAAAACTATCGTACACGCGGCAGTACAGCAGGTATGAACCATGCCAGAGCCTCCACCACAGTTCATGCTGGTTTCTCTTGCATCGCCATCTTCGGACATAGAAGCGTCTGTCATGGAGACGTCCATCATACCAGGCATACCACAGTGTTCGCTGTCACTCATCATAGAAGGATGATGAGCCATGCCAGTAGACATCATTTGAATATTCATCAACAGCTCACTGTTCGCCACACTAGATACCAACAGTACTAGCGTCGTGAAGAGAGTTAACCAGATTGTATGCAGCGATTTTAAGTGCATACCTTTTCCCATGTGTTTGATGAAAATGATGAAAACCCTTCGATTCTAAAGGTTAACCTAAGGGTAAGGTCAATCATTTATTACTCTTATTATCAAAATAGTCCAACCCTTCAGTTTTCGCACTTTCGAGGGAGTAAAACGTTTGTTAAACACCGAGTGTTGAAAGTTAGCGAAAGAAGCCCTCGCTTTTTATGACACGTGAAAAATGTGGTTTATAAGTTTTACATCACACTAACTTGTCTTACAAATGATTATCCTTATAGAGTGCATGGTTTTACTTGTGCAGATTTGGATTTGCTTTGCTGCGGGGGTTGCATGATAGAAATTGTCATCGATGGAAAATATAGAATTGTAGAAGAGGGTCTAACCCTTTTAGAAGCAGCAAAAGTGTGTGGGGTCGAGATCCCATCGCTGTGCGGAATGAACAAAAGTAATGAAAAAGTACCGTGTGACTTGTGTGTGGTTGAAGTCGAAAGCGGCGGTACTAAGCGTGCGTGTGAACTTGAAGTTTACCGCGGCCTTAATGTGGTCACGCAATCAGAACAATTAAGCGAGCACCGCAGAAAAGCACTCAACCGTATCATGACGGACCATTACGCCGATTGTGAAGCGCCATGTAAAACCGCGTGTCCAGCGGGCGTTGATATCCAATCGTACCTTTATCACATCGCACAGAACGATCATCAAAAAGCGATTGAAGTGATTAAGCGTACGCTTCCTATGCCGCTATCGATTGGTCGTGTGTGCCCAGCATTTTGTGAGAGCGAATGTCGCCGCTCGTTAGTCGATGAGCCTATTGCAATTCGTCAGCTAAAACGTCATGCCGCGGATGCAGATCTGTCTGCGCATGAAGCCTATGTGCCAGAAAAGAAACCAAGCAAAGGTTTGAACATTGCCGTCGTCGGCAGTGGTCCTGGTGGTCTAACGGCCGGCTACTACCTATCGAACGAAGGCTATGACGTTACGGTCTTTGAATCCATGCCAAAAGCGGGCGGTTGGTTGCGTTATGGCATCCCAGAATACCGTTTGCCAAAAGACATTCTAGATAAAGAAATCGAACTGATGTGCCGCAATGGCATGCAAGTTCACACCAATCAAAAGCTGGGTGTTGATTTCACGCTCTCTCAATTGAGTGAAGAATACGACGCGGTGTGTTTGGCTGTCGGCGCGTCTCAAGCGGTTGAAATGCATTACACAGGCAGTGATCTTGAAGGTTGCTACTTAGGTGTTGATTATCTTAAAGATTACGTTACCGAACAAAACTACGTTACGGGTCAGAAAGTCGCGGTGATCGGTGGTGGTAACACGGCAATTGACTGTGCTCGTACTGCGCGTCGCGCTGGTGCAGACACCACGTTGATTTACCGTCGAACCCGTGACGAAATGCCAGCAGAAGACTATGAGATTGTCGAAGCGGAACACGAAGGGGTGAAATTCCACTTCTTAACCAACCCGGCAGAAAACCTTGCCGATGAAACCGGACGCGTGAATGCAATTCGTCTAGAACGCATGGCGTTGGGTGAGCCGGATGCATCTGGTCGTCGAAGCCCTAAACCAACCGGTGAGTTCTTCACCGAAGAGTTCGACACCGTAATTGCGGCAGTATCGCAAAAGCCAGACCTGAGCTTCCTAGAAGGTGAAGACTTATCTATTCCGCTTACGCGCTGGAACACCTCTGATGCAGATGAAAAGACCATGCACACCGGCACGGGTAACATCTTCAGTATTGGTGATTTCCGCCGTGGTCCAGCAACGGCAGTTGAAGCCGTGGGTGATGGCCGCGTTGCGGCAAAAGCCATTGATCTGTTTTTGAATGGCGATATGGCCGATATGCCAAAGGCGGCGTTCAACTCGCGCAAAGAGAAGAAACTCTCTCAAGTCGATCCGCTTCACTTCGAGAACATCCAGAAAGTCGCTCGATCTATCATGCCAGAATTGACTCCAGCACAACGCGAGCAAAGCTTCGCTGAAGTGGAGTTGGGCTTTGATAACGAAGAAGCGATGCAGGAAGCGGCGCGCTGTCTTGAATGTGGTTGTCAGGCAAATACCGATTGTGCGCTGCGTGATTACTCCACCGAATATGAAGCCGAGCAAAGCTTTGACTTCTCCTTGCAGATTAAATCGCATCAAGATTGGTTAGATCTCCGTGCGAAAGACTTGCGTCATAAGTACGAAGTTGACCGTAGCTCTGAGTTTATTGAGTTTGATGCTAACCGCTGTATTAGCTGTGGGCAGTGTATCCAAGTGTGTCGCGACAAAGCCGTGCACGGCGTACTGAACTTTGTGTGCGACAAACAAGGTCGTCCTGCATTACGTCCTGATGATCGTCCACACTTTGGAAGTAACAAGAATGGCTTAACCCTAATGGGCGATTCGAACTGCGTGCAATGTGGCGCGTGCGTTCAAGTGTGCCCAACGGGCGCGATGGTTGATAGTCGTGACCGTTCGCAAGGTCGTACTGAAGATCTGAAAGCGGTCGACACCATTTGTACATACTGTGGTGTGGGCTGTAAGTTGACCATGTTCGTGGACGAGACAACCAACACGATTCGTTACGTGAAAGGCGGTGACTCGCCGGTGAACCAAGGCATGCTGTGTGTGAAAGGGCGCTTTGGTTTTGATTTCATTGGCAGTGAAGAGCGTCTTACCACGCCATTGATTCGTAAAGACGGTTGGTTGCAGCCTGCAAGTTGGGAAGAGGCGATTCAACTGATTGCGAGCAAGTTCTCTGGCATCAAGCAAGATTTTGGCAGCAACGCATTGGCGGGTTTCTCTTCAGCGAAAACCACTAACGAAGACAACTACGCATTCCAAAAATTTGTCCGTCGTGAACTGGGTACTAACAACGTCGACCACTGTGCGCGTTTGTGTCACGCATCGAGTGTAACCGGTCTTGAAGCGTCACTGGGTAGTGGTGCAATGACCAACGACATTCCAAGTATTAAGCACTCGGATGTGATCTTTATTATTGGTTCGGATACTACATCAGCACACCCGATCATCGCTTCACACATCAAACAAGCCATTCGTCACCACGGCGCTCGTTTAATTGTGGCTGACCCGAAACGTGTCGATATGGCAGAGCATGCTGAGTTGTACATGGCGCACCGTCCGGGTACTGATGTGATGCTCCTGAACGGCGTCATGCAACAGATCATCAAGAACGGTTGGTACGATCAAGAGTACATCGAAGAACGTGTCGACGGCTTTGATACCTTACTGCAAGAGGTGATGTCGCCAGCTTACAACCTCGATAAAGTGGAGTTGGTTACAGGCGTAAAAGCCGAAGACATTCAAGCAATGGCGCGCATGATCGGTACGGCAGATCGTACCGCTGTGTACTACTCGATGGGTATTACTCAGCACACGACAGGTCATGACAACGTGCGTTCTATCGCTAACCTGCAGCTGCTGTGTGGCAACATCGGTATTGAAGGTGGTGGCATTAACCCATTGCGTGGTCAATCTAACGTGCAAGGCGCGTGTGATATGGGCGCTTTGCCAAACAGCTTCCCGGGCTACCAAAAGGTATACAACCCAATTGTGCGTCAGAAGTTTGCGATTGAATGGAACGCGCCAAATCTGCCTTCTGAGCAAGGTCTAACCCTGACAGAAATCATTGATGCGGCTTGCCATCGTGACGTCCGTGGTATGTACATCATGGGTGAGAACCCAGTGTTGAGTGACCCGAACCAAGCGCATGTGATTGAAGGTTTAGAAACGCTCGACTTCTTGGTGGTTCAAGACATCTTCCTAACGGAGACTGCACAATACGCGGATGTGGTTCTGCCTTCTTGCTCGTTTGCAGAGAAAGCGGGTCACTTCACCAATACGGAGCGTCGTGTTCAGCGTGTGAATCCGGTTGTCACGGCACCGGGTGAGGCAAAAGAAGATTGGTGGATTATTCAAGAAATCGCCAATGCCATGGGCAGTGATTGGGATTACCACTGCGTGTCTGATATCACCAATGAAATTGCACGAGTGACGCCTCAATACGCGGGACTTCGTTGGGATGCCATTACGCCAAACGGTGTGCAATGGCCGAGCAACAAGAACAACCCAGCGGGTACTCGCATCATGCACCAAACCCAGTTTACTCGTGGTAAAGGGCAAATGGTGGGCGTACCGTTCCGTTATGCGGCTGAGCTGCCAGATGAAGAGTATCCACTGGTGCTTACTACAGGTCGTGTACTTGAGCAGTTCCACACTGGCACCATGACGCGCAAAACCAAAGGGTTGGATAACCTTGCTGGCCCTCGCGCAATGGTTAGCGTGGAAGACGCAGAAGCACTTGGCATCAGTAATGGTCAGCGTCTTACAGTGTCTACACGTCGCGGCAGCATTGAGATTGATGCCTTTGTGACTAAGCGTATTCAAAAAGGTGTGGTGTTCATTCCATTCCACTTTGTTGAATCGCCGGTGAACCGTTTAACGACAACGGCGACTGACCCGCATGCGAAAATCCCTGAGTTCAAGGTCGCAGCGGTTAAAGTGGAAGTGAGCGAGAAAACAACGCAGACAGAGTCTCTCGAAGATAGTTACCAACACGTTTAAATTCGGTGAGTCGCGTTGTTGTGGTCACTGACAATTTGAGCCTAGTTGATGGGCGGATAATCTAATCTTGATTTCCGCTCTCACTACATTCACTCGGATTGTCTTTTTCTTCAAACTCCTTTTACTTTTCTGTTATCACCGCGCTCCGGTTAGTTTTCCCTTCTTACTTCTTACTGTCTCTATGGCGTATTTTTGTTCAAGCCCATGATGAGAGTGCAATAAAGTTTGTTGTTGAGCTTGTCATAGAATTGACTGTCTCTGACTGTCCTCTGTTATTTGGGCAAGTTCTATAACCTAAACTTTGCTCGCTTCCTATACTGAATTAACGAAGCAAGATTTTTATAACAACAAGAGGAAGCTTGTATGACAAGAACAACCTCATTTGCACTCGTTTTATTACTTATGTGCGCATACTTTGGTTACAACCGTTATTATGTATACCCCCAGCAGTTGGAAACACAGGCGAAGTCCATGCTAATACAAATGGCAAATCGCGAAGAGTGGGTCGATGTGTTTGAGATGATGAATCGCGTAGACGCGCACAAGGGCCATTTGGAACTTGTTGCTGACGTGACATCCTCTGATGGTCAGCGTGCGTACAGTGAAGGTATTATCACGTATACGGATCGCGAAGGCGTTGTCTGTAAACAGGTAGTGTTCAACTTTAAAATAAACTCTTTGAAAAACTACAATATTTCCGATTTACGAGATTGTTCCTACGGCGAGTACTATTAATATTGTCTGAGAGTTGAGCTCGATAGCACAGTGTATGAATACACAAACAAAAAATAGCCCTTCGTTGGGGCTATTTTTGTTTTTAAGGAATGAACGCAATATCGTGGGATTAGTCGAGTGATTTTTTGAAGCGAAATGAAGCGACAATAAGGCCGATAACGGTGAATCCAAGTAACCAAACTGTATCTCGCCATAGCTCCATTAGGTCTGCACCACGCAACACCACACCACGAATAATGCGCATAAAGTGAGTGGCAGGCAGGGCTTCTGAGATCCATTGTGCCGCGACGGGCATTCCTTCATAAGGGAACATAAATCCGGACAGAAGAATCGACGGCAAAAGAATAAACACCGTCATTTGCATTGCTTGAAGCTGTGTCGTCGCAATGGTGGATATCACCAGACCTAAGGTTAAACTCGCGGCGATAAACAACAGCGTGCCAAACAATATCTGACTAATGGCGCCGTTTATCGGCACACCAAATATCCAGTGCCCCAAGCCTAAAATGATAAACACCTGTATCAGACCAACAAAGATGTAGGGAATGATCTTCGCCACCATGAGTTCGATGGAGTGGATTGGCGTAGTAATCAGTAACTCTAAATTGCCGCGTTCCCGCTCACGAACAATGGCTGCACTAGTGAACAAGATCATCGTCATAGTCAGAATCACGCCCAATAAACCGGGGACAATGTTCACCGCCGAGCGCCGACTCGGGTTGTAATACAGCGCAACTTCAAAGGTTTTGGTTGGGGCAGGGCGTATCTCAAAATCAAAATCCGTTAACGGCATGGTTTGTAGCGAGAGAATCGCAGAGCTGATCATGGTGTCTGAACCATCCACAATCCACTGTCCAAGTTCTCGACCTTGCACCATACGTTGGGTTAAGTCGCTAGGCAGAATCAAAGCCGCTCGTACCAAGCCGTCTTGAATGGCTTGCTCGGCTTCTGATGCGGTAGCGAAGGTTTCGACCACATCGACCACTTGTGTGACTTTGACGGACTCGGTAATCACGCGCCCGGCAGTACTGCCACTTTGATCGACGACGCCAACGGGAATGTTGCGAATATCGGTATTAATGGCAAAGCCGAACAGCAGGAGCTGAATCAACGGGATCATCACGACCATGCCAAAGGTAATGCGGTCACGTGAAAGCTGACGGATCTCTTTGATCATTACCGCTTTCATACGGGCAATAGATTTCATCATTGGCGACCTTCTCCCGTAACACTGACAAACACATCTTCCAAGCTCGGGCGAGCAATGTTCATCTCGCAGCCCTCAAGCTCTGGAAAGGTTTGGGTTAACCATTCGATCGGTTGTTCGATGTGCTGGTGGATCAAAATGCGTAAGCGAATGCCGAGCTGTGCGGCAGAACGGACTTCTTCGCGTCGAATGACTTTCTCTTTTAGCTCGCGTAAGTTATCCGCTTTGACTTCGACGATGTTAACGCCCATTTGCGTCATGAGTTCTTCTGGCTCACCATCGGCGCGGATTTCCCCAGCTTCCATGATAGCCAGACGATGGCAACGCTCCGCTTCATCCATGTAGTGCGTTGTGACCAAAATCGTCGTACCTTGGTCAGAGAGATCAAACAACTGCTCCCAGAAATCGCGTCGGTTCTCTGGGTCAACCGCAGACGTGGGTTCATCGAGAAACAACAGTTCTGGTTTATGCATGGTGGCTGCGGCGAGAGACAAGCGTTGTTTCTGGCCGCCGCTCATTCCTCCGACGCGCTGTTTACGCAGTTGGTCGAGACCGTAGGTGGCTAGTTGTTCTTCGATGCGAGCCTTTAGGGCCTTGGTTTCCATACCAAAGATTTGTCCAATAAACTCAAGATTCTCTTGAACCGTCAGGTCATCATAGAGGGAAAACTTTTGTGTCATGTAGCCAATCTTGAGGCGCAGCAGTTCCGATTGTTTTGGGATCTCTAACCCAAGCACGTCCACGTTGCCCTCACTTGGGCTAAGCAAACCCGTCAACACACGAATGGTTGTCGATTTACCGCAGCCGTTCGGGCCAAGAAAACCATAAATACTGCCTTTGGGCACATTAAGCGTGATGTTGTTGATGGCGGTGAAGTCACCAAACTTTTTCACTACATTTTCAGCTTGAATCGCGTATTCGGTCATTGGCTTACTCCACCAAATCCACTTGCGCTGGGATACCTGAAGGCAAGGATTGTGCGGAGTCTTGTAGGTCGACTTCTGCTAGGTACATCAAACGCGAGCGTTCTTCCTCGGTAAGCGCGAAATAAGGCGTAAATGAAGGCTCAGTCGCTACCCAACGAACGGTGCCGCTATATGGTTGCTCAACGCCATCTACATGCACGTTAACCGTTTTACCCGGCACAAAGTCGACTCGGTAGTTGGCAGGAACATAAACGCGAGCGTATGGGACGCGGCTTGCTTGTATCACAGCAACAACACCATTGACAGGGACGCGTTCGCCAAGGTTAAACGGTAGGTTATCTAACAAGCCATCTCGCGTGGCAGTGATGGTGAGCTCTGCCAGTTTCTGTTCTTGCAGTGCCACATCGGCTTTTGCTGCCATGAGTGCGGCTTTCGCTTGTTCAATATCTTCAGGGCGAGAGCCAGCCGTTAGTTTGCTGAACTCTTCTTGTGAGGAGTCTAGCTCTGCACGGGCAGAATCTCTGGCTGCTAAAGCGGTGTCTTTTTCTGATTGGCTGATGAGTTTCTTGCGAACTAACTCCGCTTTACGTTGGTAGTTCTTTTGCGCTTCAATCAATTGAGCTTCCGCTCTGGCAACGCGAGCTTGCGCTGCGGCAATGTCTTCTGGTCGCTCACCATTGGTCAATTTCAAAAGATAGGCGTCAGCCTTGGCTTGTTGGGCAACGGCGTGAGCTAAAACGGCTTCTTGGTTCTTTGTATCGAGCTGAACCAGCACTTCTCCTTCGGTGACTTGGCTGCCTTCCTTAATGGGTAGGGCACGAATTATCTCGCTAGAGGTGGCAGTAAAAGTTACGCGGTCACGCTCAAGCGTACCAATGGCTTGCTGTCCATCATCTTTGGAACAGGCAGTTAAAAGAGTCAGGGCTAGGGTGCCAAGAATGATTCGCTTCATCATGCGACGCTTCCTCTAAGAAGGTGAGCTTGAACTCGTATCAAGCTATAGAAGAGTATGGGACTGCATTCAGTGTAACGTGAGTCAGTTTTGTCCGGCTAGGAAGTTAATTCCTTCAATATTCATCAATTGATTAATTATTGAAGCTGGCTTGATCCTGCGGAAGCCGTGCTTTACTTGGCTCTTTTAAGTTGATTACATGAATATCATTTAAACAAAAATCTTGCCTTTCATGTAGAGCACGCCGTCGCCAGATACTCTTACTTGTTCGCCAGTAACTTCACAGTGCAAAATGCCTCCGCGCTGAGAAGCTTGGTAAGCGACCAGTGATGTTTTGCCTAACGCTTCTGCCCAGAACGGTGCTAACCCAGCGTGAATCGAGCCAGTTACGGGGTCTTCGTCACCACCATTTGCAGGCCAAAAGTAACGAGATACAAAGTCTTGTTGATCGCCTTTTGCGGTAACGACCACATCGTAAGGAGCGAGTGTCTTGAGGTGCTCTGAACGGTATTGAACCTCAAGTACCTCCTGCTGGTTGCCGACCACCACGAAATACGCTTGAGGGCTAAGCAGTACGCGTTCCACATCGCAACTTAGGCCTTCAATCAATGCCGAGGGAATATCAGAAACGGCTTTTGGAGGACGAGCAGGGAACGTCATCTCGATCTTACCTTGCGCATTCTTCTCTACGGTGAGGGGCCCTACTTCCAGAGTATGAAATTCAATCGTGCCATTAATGCCAAACTCATCAAACAGAACTAACGAAGAGGCCAGTGTTGCGTGTCCACAGAAATCGATTTCAGTAATCGGAGAGAACCAACGAATCTCATATTGGTTTGCGCCAATGGACTTTAGGAAAGCCGTCTCTGATAAGTTGTTTTCTGTCGCGATATTTTGCATCAATTCTGGGGCTAGCCATTCCTCTAACGGTATCACCGCTGCTGAGTTGCCTTTGAATTGCGTATCGGTGAAGGCGTCCACCACGTAGATATCCAATTCCATTTTCCTTCCTTGTTCCGTGAGCGATTAATTAGCATAAACCAAGTGCAATTAAGAGAGTAAGAAATTTGTGTTAGAATCTTAAAGTGTCAAAATTATAGATTATTTTGTGTTTTTTGATACTTACTAACAAGGATTCGGACTGCTGGGTACTTACACTAGTGTTGAATTCATTGAAAGGAAGAAAAACATGAAAGCGATCTACAAATCAGTTTTGGCATTGAGTGTTTTTGCGGTCGGTTCTGCCCATGCATTTGAACTCGTGAGTAGAGATATTCAAGAAGGCCACCCGATGGCGAAGACATTTGAATACTCTGGTTGGGGATGTGATGGCGGGAATCAATCACCACAATTGATGTGGAAAGAAGCTCCAAAGGGCACAAAAAGTTTTGCGATCACCGTGTATGACCCCGATGCGCCAACAGGCAGTGGTTTTTGGCATTGGATAGCGTTTAATATTCCATCCACCGTTAGCGAGCTGCCTCGAGGCATTGATATGAACAAGTTAGGCGGCAAAGAATCTCGTATTGACTACGGCACAACGGGGTTCGGCGGCGCGTGTCCTCCAAAGAATGATGGGATGCATCGTTACCAGTTTACGGTGTGGTCATTGCCAACTGAAGAACTGAATTTGGATGAAAACACGCCTCCAGCCATTGTAGGGTTTACTTTGAATAGTGTTGCTTTGGGTAAAGCGACATTAACCACGACTTACACGCGATAATTGAATATAAGGGGAGAGAATGGGTCACCAATATCAGGTTACGCTGTTTCGTGCGGAGCAGCAGCAGAAGCTTCGTAATGTCAGGATTCACTCCCCAAGCCTTATTCAGATTGTTAAGGGGAGTAAACATCTTTTCTGGAAAGATGAAGTACTCGACATCCATGATCCAAATATCATGCTTTGTGAAGCAAATGCATCCCTAAATTTTGAAAATCTTCCTCTACAAGGGCGATTTCTTTCTCGAATGTTCAGTTTTCACTGTGTGCCTAGCGATGAAATGTTGGAGCTAAGCATGAGCAACGCATTAGGAAACTATGTACCCGTTGTTGAGATAGATAAAGCATTGCAAGCGACGTTAAATGCTTTGTTTTCGTTTGAGCGGGAAAGCTTAAGTGAAGCGACACAACGCTATTGGATTATGGGCCTATATCAGCAGCTAGCTGAGAGAGGGTTATTGCATCGGTTGTTCTCGAGTTTACATATCTCTTTTAGTCAGAAACTTAGTCGTTACTTATCGCGCTCTCCAGGGGAGGAGCATCCATTAGACATGGTCGCGGGGCACTTTGCTATGAGCCGAGCAACATTGATACGCAAACTGAAACAAGAAGGTACCCAGTATCGTGAAGTATTGGCAGAAGTGCGCTTAAATCACGCACTTTACTTGATGCAAAATGGCTCGTATAACGTTGCTATGCTCGCACAGTTGTGTGGTTATCAGTCAGAGGGGCGTTTTAGCCAACGCTTTAAAAGTAAGTTCGGCCTAACGCCCAGCGAGTATATTAAAACGGTAGTGAGTTAATGTTTTACCGCTTTTGTATTTTTTGTGCTTTTTAGGTTAGCCATAATATTTGGCTTTCATTCGCAATGCTACATTCACCAAAGCAATCAATACAGGCACTTCGATCAGTGGACCAATGACACCAGCAAAAGCTTGGTCTGAGTTTAGGCCAAACACCGCGATAGAAACCGCAATTGCCAATTCAAAGTTGTTGCCCGTTGCCGTGAAGGCAATCGACGCATTTTTGTCGTAGTCGATGCCCATTTTCTTACCAACGAAGAAGCTGACAAAGAACATCAACACGAAGTAGATAGCCAGTGGAATTGCTACACGGAATACATCCATTGGCAGTTCAAGAATCATTTCACCTTTCAAGCTGAACATCAGTACGATGGTTGCAAGTAGGGCGATAAGCGTAATTGGTGAAATGCGTGGGATGAACACGTCGTTGTACCATTGTTCACCTTTCGCAGCGACCAGCCATTTGCGGCTTAGGAAGCCCGCTAGGAATGGGATACCAAGGTAAATCAGAACGCTTTCCGCGATGTCCATCATCGAGATATCAACCACGAAACCTTCGTAACCAAAGACTGGTGGCAACACAGTGATGAATAGCCATGCCATCACACTGTAAGTCACGATTTGGAAAGCGCTGTTTAGTGCAACTAGGGCTGCGCCGTATTCTTTGTTACCGCCACCGATATCGTTCCATACCAATACCATCGCAATACAACGAGCAAGACCGATCAAAATGATACCAACCATGTAACCCGGATGATCACCTAGGAAAGTCAATGCAAGGATGAACATCAAAATAGGGCCGACAATCCAGTTCATGACCAAAGACAGCGTGATCGCTTTTTTATCTTTCGTCACTGTACCTAGCAGGTTGTAGTTCACCTTTGCGAGTGGCGGGTACATCATCAAAATCAAACCAATCGCTAGCGGTACGTTTGTGCTACCAACTGACATTGACTCGTTCCACTCAGCAACTTGAGGGAATGCTGCGCCAATACCTACACCGATTGCCATTGCAACAAAAATCCACACCGTTAGGTAACGGTCCAAGAAGCTCATTTTGTCGCTGGCACTATTTAAAACTTGAGTAGTCATAGTGTTCTCTTATTCGTTTATCGTCGAAAGGCGATAGTTAAAGGTATAGTTTATCTCTGCACGCCTGACCAGCGTGCAAAGGGAATTAATCAAATAACTTGGAAAATCCTAGATTGAACTGATCAAACGCGTCGCGTTGAATGCGGTAACACACCTTAGGTGGGTTTGGCTCGGCGCTGATAAAGCCAGCTTGCTTTAGAATACGCAAGTGCTCGGAAACAGTAGATTGCGCAAGACCCAGTTCAGAAACCAAATCACTGTTCAAACAACCACCCATGGTATCGAGCGTGTGCAAGATATGCAGAATGCGCAAACGTGCTGGATGCGACAAAGCTTTTGCTTGTGCTGCTAGAGTTTGTTCTTTCTCGAGCTGTTGTTGCGTTGTCTGAAAAACAACTTCGCACGTGTCGTTGCACTTATCACTCATTCGCTGGCCTTAATAGTTAATCGTCGAATTGCGATAAAGTGTACGCCTGCTCTGTGGAAGATGCAACAAATCGATGAAAAAATTAATCGGGAAATAACGATGAATAAAAAGTTGAAAAAATATCTCTTTTAAAAACAGAGATATAATCAAAAATTAAGTAGGTTACTAAAAGTTAACTAATTGCACTATATTTCTAGGTTACCATAATAAACCACATCCGACGCACAATGGTTATTGCGTCATCTTGTGAACTTATTTAAAGGTAATCCCATGAGCAACGTACTGATCATCAACGCACACGAACCATCACCATACTCAGAAGGTCGTCTAAACGCTTCTCTTGTCGACAAAGCACAGACGCTTCTGCAAGCAAAAGGCCATGAGGTTCGCGTTGTGACAATGCAAGATGAGATCAACGTAGATGAGCAACTCGCACACTTTGAATGGGCTGATCGCGTGATCATCCAAAGCCCAATCAACTGGATGTCTGTGCCTTGGTCATTCAAAAAATACATGGACGACGTGTTTACTGCGGGTATGGGCGGCGCACTGTGTGCATTCGATGGTCGTAGCGCAGAAGAACCAAAGAAAAACTATGGTACAGGCGGTACTCAAACCAACAGCAAATACATGCTGTCACTGACATTCAACGCGCCAGAAGAATCGTTTGATGATGAGAACGAATACCTATTCCAAGGTAAAGGCGTGGACGATTTGATGTTCCACATGCACGCTAACTTCCGCTTCTTTGGTATGTCAGCACTGCCTACATTCGCTTGTTACGACGTGATGAAGAATGCAGATATCGAAAACGATTTTGTTCGTTTCGAAGCGCACATTAACGAAAACTTCTAATCCTTTTAGAAACATAGTGCGAACTGAATGATGAATTGAGATGGACTGCTGCATGCGGTCCATTTTTATTTGTTTGCGGCGAGGTGACGTTTTTATTACTCTAAAGCACTAAATGTATCTAGCTTACTTTTCGTTACCTAGATTAGGTGCGTATCTTGAGGTGTATTGTGGAAAGCAGAATCAGTGTAGATAGCAAAGGTCGTAAGTCAGTGGCGAACGTATGTGCAGAGCCATGTGCTATCGAGAAAGGGATGCGTCTAATTGGTGGTAAATGGAAAGGCTCTTTGATTTTTCATTTGAAAGACGGCCCAGTTCGCTTCAATGACTTAGCACGCATGCTAGGCGGCGCAAGCAAAAAGATGATCGACCAACGCCTTAAAGAGCTAGAAGCGGAAGGTATGGTGGTGCGTAAAGTGATCAGCGACCGCCCAATTGCCGTAAGCTATGAACTAACAGAGTTCGGCCGTACCGCACTTAAGATTCTTGATGATTTGCGAATTTGGTCTGAAAAGCATCAAATTGAGCTTCGTTAAGACCAAAGTAGTTAATCGCAAACGTTACTCTCTTTTGAAAGCTGATTAACAATACATCGCCGTTTTTACCCAAGTAACTTAGATGTGCTTCATTCAAATCGTAATTTGTTTCGTAAAACAACGTACTCTTTCGAGTCAGGCATATCGAGGCTACTTGAGCATAATCGTACTTTTTAAGTTTTTGATTTTTAGTTATTATTTATCATACTTAGTAAGTTGTAGAATAAATCACTCACTTCAGTTGAATTTAAAAAAGCACTATTTAATTCCAGTTTCTTTTCAAAATCGGAATATTTATCGAAATCCTCTTTCTCAACTAAACCTATTGGTGAGTTTTCGTTAACGTGGCTTTCATATTTTTTGATGGTATATAATTTAGATTTTTCGTCAAAATATTGAATTATCTTAATGTTAACGTCAGGTCTCTCCGTATTATACGTGATCGTAATTTTTTCATAATCTTTATTAATCGGAGTCGTAAGCCCTGTAGGGTAGATGATTTTAAACCCATTAATGTCATTCTTCTTCGTGCTTTTATAATGTTTTGAGTATGAAAAGTTTTCAATTGCACTTTTAGTGACGATAATTGACTCACCTTTCTTTAAACCGTATTCGGTACATTCATAATCGTCAACAACCGTAGAATTTCTTTTCTTTTCAATCAGGTAGGACATGCTTGCAGATGTCCCTCCGTGTTCCAGTTTTTGTTGGTTTACAGAACAATAGAAATGACCTTTTTCCACCGTCATTGCGTTGATTTGTTCCGGATTTGAAATGGTGGGATGTATATCTTTTGCTGGATCGTTGTCGCTTCCTCCTGAACCGCATCCAACTAATCCGATACAAACGGCCATATAAAGCAAAGAGATTTTATTCATACTGTATTTCTCAATTAAGATGTGTGATTGCAAATAACGATTAATTATATTTATATAAAGTGAAAATTTTTATTTTTAATTGAACGGTGTTTTATTGATAATTTAATCGTTTGCTTTTATTTTGTCTCTTACGGTATCTATGTTTTCATTTATGGTATGAATTATTAGAATTGCACAATTGTGAGTTGCAATAGGATAATAATCGCTAGCCAACTACTTGTGTAGGTACCGTTATGATTTATATATCCGTTAAGTCTAAGTTTTTAGTCTTAATTTCATGTATTTATCGTGAAAGTGACTTAGAAGTAAATACTTAACGTCGTTTGAGGGGAGCCTGGACTTCACTGATCTTGTTTTTCATCAAGGCGTTGTATAATGAACAAGGACTCTATTTCCAACTTGTTGATACATATCAGATCTCACGGATCTGATATGCATTCCAAGTTATTCTCACTAAGGCAAGAATCCTAACTTATTTAAGGATAGAAAGTTTACTTGGGTGTAGAAGATATTAGTAATCCAACGTGCCACGGATAGGGTAGTTATTGTTTGGATCGCGAATCCATGCCAATCCGCGTGATAGCGCGCCAAGCTCAGGGCGAACAAACGGGTTGTTTGAAATATCCACCACGTGTAAGTCGCCGTGTTCATTCACCACAAACAGACCTGGTTCTGCGAAATTATGATCGGTTTCCTGTTCAGATCGAGGAATAGATACATACAAGCCTAGCGTTTTCATTTGTTCTTCGGTCAGGCCGTAAGCGATAGGGAAGCTGATTTCGAGTTTCTCTAGATGCCCCTCTAGCTGTGCTTTTGAATCGCCAGAAACGGCAAGAATATCGACGCCAGCATCAGCGAAAGCCTGTTTGTAACTCTCAAGCTCGTTGAGGTACTTAGTACAAAGAGGGCAGTGTTTACCACGATAAACGAATACTGCTTGCCAAGTCGCATCACCTTGCGGCTGACCCAACGTTACGCTTGAACCATCTAGCAAAGTGGCTTGAAGATGAGGGAAGCTGTCGCCCGCTTTAAGTTTCACTGAAGTTGCCATATTGACTCCCGAATTGGTGGTGTATATCCATGAATGCCCCTTTCTCAACAAAGCGATTGGGGGATGAGACTTCAATGTAGACTCTGTTTTGCTGTGTTTCAACTAGTTAACTTTTAGTAACCTGCAATAAGGTAGTAGAGTGCAAAAGATGAAAAAGCAGAACTTAAGATACAACGAAGTGGGGGGGTAGTATCAGGAGCTAAGTTCTGCTTGAGGTTAGGCTATGACCACTGGAACATATCGTTAAGATAAACCAGAGTCATCACTTCTATTTTATTACTCGATTGAGCTAGGCGTTGCTGAAAAAAGTACGCCATCATTGGCTTCTTCATTTTTTCCTCCTTTAGCTGACGAGTAAATTATGTGTATAAAAGGGGATATAAAAAAGAGAGTGCTTTTGTTGGCTTTTTTCCTAATAACGTAAATATATGGGGCTTTAAAGCCGAATTTGGAGGTTAATTGTGGAAAAGGGGAACAGATAATTAGGAAGTTTTCTTATTTTATTACCGCCAACTTAAGTAAACTATTCCTATCCACAAACTTCACAGATCTAAGGTTGATTCAGTGTCTGATCTCAATTTGTTTCGCTATTACCAACGATTACTCTCGTTTAGCGTTGGTGATGAAACAAAAACCACGTTACAGGACATTGCCGACATCATGTTCACTTCTTCTCGGCATGCTCGTAGCCTGCTAACGCAGATGCAGCAGAAGGCGTGGTTGAGCTGGCACCCGAAAGCTGGGCGGAACCAACGATCGACTCTTATTCTGAATATGGAGTTAGACGTTTTAAAAGAGAGCTTGGCTCTTGAACGTATCAAGTTAGGCAAGTATGAAAAAGCACTGGCGATATTAGATGAAGACGAAATGGCATTTGGCCGTTTGTTAAAAACAACGTCTGGTGCTTCTGTGCAAGAAGGACAGCTCAATATTCAATTAACCTATAAGCGAATGTTTGAGCGTGTCGTTCCACATCAACTTCAGCGTAGCAGCGAACGTTTCTTATTAAGGCAAATCTATTGTTGCTTAGTTTCGAGTGATCACAATGGGAAAGTGCAACCAGAACTCGCACATCACTGGCGTTATGACGAAGACACCTACGAATGGACTTTCTACCTTCGTCCAGGTCTGACTTTTCATAATGGTAATTCCATTGATGCAGAAACAGTGGTTAGCTTGTTTGCAAAGTTGAGTTCACTACAGTATTACGAAAAAGAGTTGGCACATGTTGCTAACATTACTGCGCCAACGCCATTGAAAGTTGTTTTTAAGCTTAATCGAGCTGACTTGGGCTTTGCTGGACTTATTTCTGGAGTGAAATACGGCATTCAACCAGTAAGCCAAGTTAACGTAGCGAATAACAAGCTGGTGGTCGGAAGTGGCCCATTCTCTGTTGTCGAGCACAATGAAAGTCGTTTAAAACTGCAAGCATTTAATGGTTACTATGCATGTAGAGTTCTAACGGATTTGGTGACTATCTGGATTGTTAATGACGAGCAAATGGAGAACCCGTCATTGGCAGCAAATACGTTGCAAAGGGATGCTTCGCCCGAGGAGGATTTGTGTGGACACTATATGTCGACGCAAAACCGAGAAAACTCATCGGCGAGCAAGCGTAGTCGAATAGAAGATGGTTGCTTATTCGCCTTATTTAATCAGCACGCTAAGCACAAACTCTCTTTAGCGCAGCGCCGTTATACTAGTGAGCTAATTCAACCTGAGCACTTGGCCGAAGTGATGCGCCGCGAGAATATTGTATTTGGGAGTATACCCGCTTATAACCTGCTACCAGGTTGGAAGCCAGTGCTCCGTCCGTTTAGTGAGCCGCTTAAGTTACCTAAACACATTACGATAGCCGGATATAACTATACCGCATTGCGTCGCTGTGCGCGGGCTATTTCTAATCGTTTGGCGAGTGTTGGCAGTAAAGTAGAAATTGTTATGTATTCCTACCGTGAGCTGAACGAGAAGGCTAAGAACGGTGAGCTAAATGAGACGATGGTCGTGACGAACATAAACCTAGATGATAATCGTCATGCCTCAGCGTTCACGAACTTCTTCAGCAACGCTGTGCTATTCCACACTTTGGGAGAAAAGAACGCACAATGGTTAGATGAACGACTACAGAGAGTCAGATCTTTCGTTCCACTTGAGGACTACCTTAATGCATTGGAGCCAATTGCATCGACGTTGATCAGCGAGTATTGGATTGCACCCATGTTCCACCATACACAAACTTTGCGTTTCCAAGGTGTTTTAGAAGACGTCGCTCTTACTAACTGGGGTTGGCCAGATATTCGCTCGGTGTGGTCTGCGGATTAACTGCCTTAGTTATATAGCAAAGTGCTGCTTCACGAATTCAATGAAGGCTCTGGTTTTCGCCGATTGATAGATGAGCTGCGGATACACCAAGTACACCGCGTTGTGCTGGTGGTCGGTTTCTTCCGATAAAACCTGCACTAGACGGCCGTGCTCAACGTCTTGTTCGACAAAGTAACTTGCTAACCGAGCAATGCCATTGCCAGACAGGGCTGATTCTTTGAGTAAGCGGTTTTCATTGCTTGAAAGCCAACCTTGGGTTTGAACTGTTCCCGTTTTTAACGGCCACTCTTTTTGATGCAATGTGGTTAAGCATTGATGCTCTTGTAAATCATCTAATGTCTCCGGCGTACCTTCTTCTTGCAGATACTGAGGAGAGGCAACCAGCCAGTGGTGGTAGTCCAAAAGGTGATGCGCAATCATATTCTCTGGCGGCGTTCTTGTCGCTCGAAACGCAAAATCAACGCTGGTTTCTGTCAGATTAAACGCTTGATAGCTAGAAAGGATCTCGAACTCTACGTTTGGATGTAAAGCGCGAAACGCTACGCACAAATCATGCAGCACCGCTTCAGCAAACATCTTGGGAGCGGTAAGACGAATCAGACCGTCTATTTGTTCAGATCGCTGACTTAAACTCTTTTCCATTTCCATTACGCGGCGTTTGAGATCTTCCGCTTGTGCAAAGATCGATTCACCTTCTGCCGTCAATCTCACGCTGCGTGTGGTTCGAACAATCAAAGGCGTTGCGAGTTCCGATTCCAATCGCTTGATTTGTTCCGACAGGTAACTTTTAGAGATACCAAGTTGCTCTGCTGCTCTAGAAAAGTTGAGTGTTTGAGCCACTTCAGCAAACAGCATCAGTTTTTCGATTCTCTTATAATCTGCCATCTTTATTGCTCGCTTTAATTGTTCGGTAACGAGGATAATGAATTCGATTTTACGGTATTAAACTAATTTTTACGAACGGTAAGATGGTTCGAGTTAATTTAAGAAATTGAAGATGCAGAAATCGGAAAAGTGAGAATAACGATGAACAATCCAACACTACCGCTCGCCAAAACCTTACCTAACGTTAGCCGCTTGGTCTTCGGCTGTATGGGACTTGGAGGGGAGTGGAATCGCAACCCATTAACCGCCCAAGATGAAAACCAAGCTTATGCCGCTGTAGAGGCAGCATTAGAGGTTGGCATCAATCTCTTTGATCATGCGGATATCTACAAATTCGGTAAGGCTGAAGAAGTGTTTGGGCGCATCTTAGCCAATGACTCAACCTTACGAGAACGAATGTATCTGCAATCAAAGTGCGGCATCCGTCTAGGAGATGAGCAAGGTGTTAAGCAGTATGACTTCTCTGCCAAATGGGTGACGGCTTCTGTTGAGGGCATTCTTGAACGCCTTGGCGTGGAAAATCTTGATGTTTTGATGCTGCATCGTCCTGATCCTTTGGTTGAATTTGAAGAACTGGTCACAACGCTAAAAGCCCTGAAACAAGCTGGCAAAGTTAACCACTTCGGTGTTTCTAACATGAACAGTGCTCAAATTGACCTTCTTCAACAAGCAACGGGCGAAGTTGTTGTGGCGAACCAGTTGGAAATGAGTCTGGCTAAGTCTGACTTTATTAAGCAAGGCATGGGGCTTCCTTCGTCGGAATCTGACTACGTTGCGGGAACACTGGAACATGCCCGTAAGCATAATATCCAACTGCAAGCGTGGGGCAGTATGGCGCAAGGAAGATTCTCAGAGCGTGGTTTACATTCTGATGATCACAACACCAGACAGACGGCGGAGATGGTGATGGCGCTAGCAGCTGAATATGGCGTGTCGTCTGAGGCGATTGTTTTAGCCTTCCTAACGCGTCACCCAAACCAAATTCAGCCTGTTATTGGTACTGCAAACCCACAGCGTATTCGCGCTTGTGCTCAAGTAGAGAACGTCACGCTATCACGTAGCCATTGGTATGGCTTGTTCGAGAAAACCCTTGGTCATGAGATCCCGTAGGAGAGAAAAATGAAATACGTACAAGTTCAAACTCTGATTCAAACGGCATTGGAAATTGCTGCTGCTCGCAAGCAAAACATTGCGGTTGCCGTGGTTGATTCACATGGAGAATTGCTCGGTTTTGCCCGAATGGATGATGTGAGCGTGCAAGCAGGTTTGTTGGCACAAAACAAAGCTTACACCTCGGCTAGAGACCGTCAGCCTAGCGGCAATCTGGGTGCTTGGGCTCGTGAGACGGGTAAGCAGTTGAGTTATTGGACTGACCCGAAGATCACAGGCTTTATGGGTGGTGTGCCTATAGAACAAGAGGGGAAAATCGTCGGTGCAATTGGCATTAGCGGTTTGGCTGAGCAAGATGATGAAGCACTTGCGATGGAAGTATTAAACGCACGTTGAGTATAATGTTTATCAGTAGGTGTGATGCTTTGTCCAGCTTTGTACTCCAAGTTCACAGGCTTCGTCGAGTCACGATGCTATCTAATAGCCTGAAGTAAGCAGAAGTTGAAATCGCGAACTATGATTAATTTATTTGAAAGCTTTGAGGCCTAAATATGTTTCATAAGGTATTCGTTGCGCTATTTTTTGTTCTCCTCTCAGGCTGTGGTACGAGTGACAGCGCGTTAAAAGAGAGCGGTTATGATGAAGCTTATATCCAAGGCTTTCATGACGGTCGGCATAGTGGTATGCAAGAGGCAGGGAATGATTTTGAACACTATATTAAGGACGAAACAAGGTATCAAACCGACTCAGATTATCGACAAGGCTGGGATGCTGGTGAGGTAGAGGGTAATAAGTTACAAAAGCAGGCGACCGCGATAGGACAAGGCATGATTGATAGTTCATATGAAGAACGTGATGTATTTGATCCTGATAAAGTGGCGAAAGATGCAATAAAAGGCGTTGATACATCGGAATTAAAAAGCCTAGAGTAACGGACTGATATAAAAAATAAAACTCGTCATTTGACGAGTTTTATTTTTGTCTAAACGGTTCATGTTTCAAAGCTCAACAGGGCATTCATCGTTTGGGTATGAGTAATGTCGTTAATCACCTTTCTTGTTCTTTTGTTCAAGGACTAACGATAACAGGCGAACGAGCAGGGACTGAGCTTCCGGTGAGAGCAATCGCGCCACGGCCGTTAGGTCATTTGCTGTGACATGCTGAACATCACGTACATCTAAAGCAATATCTAGGTCAGTCAAATGAAGCGAACGCAATATGGCACGATATTGTGAGAGTTTAAGATCGGACTCTCCGCGCTCGATCCTTTGATATGTTTTTACGCTCATTCCAGCGATGTTTGCCATTTGCTCACGGGAGAGGCCATTCGATTTTCGTCTTGCGATCAGTGCTTGAATTATAGGGTCTACCTGCATGTGCTCTCCTGAAAGGACAGTTTTGACCTAAACGGAGCAAGAAGTGGACCAGTTTAACCACCACATATTTACCTGCTTTGTAATCAGTATAAAAATAACTGTCTTATAAAAACGTAAATATTTTAGTCAGTTATTAACTCAATGGAAAAGTATCAATCATACAAATCAATAGAAACGAAAGCTTCTATTCGCAAAATGCAACGCATTTTAGATCATTTATTTAGTGAAATTGATCAGCAACATCGTGAGACTAAAGAGAATGTTGTGACACTGATTCAACAGTCACAACAGCGATTGATGAACTACAAAGAGCTTTACCTTCACAAAGAATCGATAAGTGAAGTAGAGCTGCGGATGGCGCATGAAAACATGAGTGAGACTGAGAAGCAGGTCGCCGATATGGGTATTCCAGTGTTAACTTATATCATTGGCGCGCTAGATAAAGCGTATTAACACAGTCGTAAAGTCGGGCGATACAAGATTTACGCAATTTCGATCAATTGATGACATCTAAAAGAAAGGATGCAAATGCTGGGGAACCACACCCAGCATTCGGACACTCATTTACCTATATTTTCGAACCGTAAATCAGTGTTTAGAGGTATGTGAACCGAACAGTGTCGGTACGCAGCGAATAATAGCGATATTGTCCGATCTAGGCTACGTCCTTGGAATCTAACACCTTCACTTAAACTGTAAATTAATCTGTACACCCAGCCAAATTGAGCCATTGAGCACGTTCTTCCTTCTCTTTAAGCGATAAAAGACTAATTAGTGACGAAAAAAACAACACATCTTAGGTAAAAGATAAGAGTTGTTAAAATATATCGCTATAAGATTGACCTTTTGCTTTTCAATCGTCCTGCTTATGCCTTACAATCTTTTCGAACCAAATCCATTCATAACGAATGGGGTTGATGAATTAAGATGAACAATTTTGCTTCGAACCCAAAGTTGCGCACATTTCATCAACGATGACATCGCCAAAAATGACTCTCAAGTGTTCATGTGCAAATGATTAACCACCTTTTGTTGCATGTTTTCTTAGCCATACAGGGCTCTTGTAACATAGTGCTCTTGTAACCAAATTTTGACTAAGTCGGAGCGTTTTGCTGTGTGCTTTAGATAAAGCACAACTGGCGAGAAATTAACGGATTGAATTTAGAGGTATTAACCGTGAACCTAAAACTTGTCGGTAGCTCCCTGATCGTTGCAGGTACTGCTCTTGGCGCTGGTATGCTTGCTATACCAATGGTGCTTGCTCAATTTGGCCTCCTTTGGGGCACTCTTCTTATGTTGTTCATCTGGGCTGGAACGACTTATGCTGCGCTGCTCCTTCTTGAAGCCAGTTGCAAAGTAGGTGGTGGTGTGAGCATGAATGCAATTGCTCGCGAAACGCTTGGTAAAGGAGGCCAGTTGGTAACCAACAGCTTGCTTTACGCCCTGTTAGTTTGTCTATTAATGGCTTACATCATTGGTGCGGGTGATCTCGTACAAAAAGTAACAGCCTCAATTGGGCTTCCAACATCTACGATCTCAAGCCAAGTCGGTTTTACTCTTTTAGTTGGTATCATTGTTTCGGCAGGTACAGGGGTAGTAGATAAGCTGAATCGCGGTTTGTTCCTAGGCATGATCGTAGCGCTGATCCTGACACTTTTTGCGCTTGCACCAAGCGTCTCGTTTGAAGGACTTGATGAGGTTGTGAGCGACGATAAAATGGCACTTATCAAAACCAGTTCGGTGCTTTTCACCAGTTTCGGTTTTATGGTCGTGATCCCATCGCTTGTAACTTACAACAAAGAAGCGAGTAAAACACAACTGCGTAATATGATTATCGTGGGTTCAACTATTCCGCTTGTTTGTTACCTGTTATGGTTGTTAGCGGTTGTCGGCAACCTACCACCTCATGAGCTTGTTCAATACTCCAACGTAACAGAGTTGATCTCGGTACTAGGTCAGCAATACGAGGGCTTAGAGTTCATCCTATCCATGTTTACTGGTTTGGCACTGCTAACGTCGTTCTTAGGTGTTGCAATGGCGCTATACGATCAAAATGCAGACCTACTGAAAGCAAGTAAGCCAGTGATTTTTGTTACTACTTTTGTGCTACCACTATTAGGTGCTGTATTTGCGCCAGAACACTTCCTAGCTATTCTCAGCTACGCGGGGATTATTCTTGTGTTTCTCGCGGTCTTTGTCCCATTATCAATGACCATGAAAGTGCGCCGAGTGCCGGTAGAAGATGACAATATTTATGAAGCTGGTGGCGGCGCAATGGGAATGAGCATGATCTTCCTATTCGGCTGTTTCTTGCTGTTTGCCCAAGCAGTATAAAATCACGCTAACTTATTTAAAAACTGAGCCGCTCGTATTCAAACGGGCGGCTTTTTTGTATTCATAGCCGAACCTAGGCCACTCAAAGTCATCAGCATTTGTGATGTTTGACGTTTCTCTGATAATCACGGTTAGTGCTGACTTTTTAGTAAAACTCCTTAGCGAAAGGCTGACATGTACAGTGATTCACCCTTCTATTATATCGATGTTGATATGAATAAGAGGCTCTGTTGTGTCAAAGCAATTATCTTTTGCCATGGTTGGCGTTATGTTGTCTTTAGGTGTGTTGAGTACAGAAGCGGTGGCTGACCCGAAGCATAAGCATCGACATCGGTACGATCACCATCATGCGCATCACCACCATCATAAACACAAGCATAAACACAAACATCGTGACGTTATTTATGTTGAGAACCGACGACCAAGGCGCAGTTACTATTACCATGACCGAATTCCTCGGAATAGTACCTACATAAAGATTGGAGATTTCACTTATCTAAAAGTGGACGACCGTTATTATCGCCGTTTTAAGGATCGCTATATCCATGTCGAGTTCAATTAAACTTGAAAGGACACATAGTCGGCGTTCTTGTAATGTTGAGCTTAAAAGCACCAACATGGCACACGTAACATCGACCAATACTAGGGTAGAGGGTTAAAAACAAAAACAGCGAGCCGATGCTCGCTGTTTTTGCTTAGATGAGTGTTAGACAGTAAATCTATTTAAGATTTGATCTTGTTTATGTACATCTTCTTGTTGCGCCTGCATCGCGTCGTTGGTTCGATTTGCCGATTCGGCGACTTGAGTCGATAGGTCTTTAATATTCACCGTATTGTTGTTGATCTCTTCAGCGACAAGGCTTTGCTCTTCAGCTGCTGAGGCAATTTGCAAGTTCATATCGGAAATACGCTGAATCGCGTCACGAATGCGTTGTAACGCACTATTTGCTAAACCCGCTTTTTCAACGGCCTCTATAGCACTACCTTTGCTTTGATGCATGGCATTTGCCACAGATGAAGCGCCAGATTGTAGTTGCTCAATCATAGTACGAATCTCTGTTGTCGACTCTTGAGTACGTTGTGCCAGTGTACGTACTTCATCTGCAACAACGGCGAAGCCTCGGCCAGATTCTCCCGCACGTGCAGCCTCGATTGCGGCATTCAACGCGAGTAAGTTTGTTTGGTCCGCAATATCGTTGATGACTTTTAGAATCGTTTCGATATTGGCGGTAGCAGATTCCAACACTTGTACTTCTTCGACTGCAAGGTCAATGCTATCGGAAAGCATGTTTATCGTTTGTGTCGATTCACCAACGATAGAAGACCCCTCAACCGTTGCTTGGTCGGCTTCTTTGGCTGCACTTGCCGCACCTTGCGCATTATTAGCAACCTCTGTCGCGGTGACAGACATCTCATGCATCGCGGTAGCAAGTTGTTCTAGCTCTTGCAGCTGCGTGTGAATTGCGCCTGCCGAGTCTTTTGCGCCCTCAGCGGTGATTTGAGTTCCGTTTAAAATTTGATCAGAAATACGTTTCGACTCAATGATTTGCTGTTGTAAGTTCTCCATGAACGTATTGAAGTTTGTGGCAAGCTCAGAAAACTCTTGGTCAGTATCTGTTTCGAGGCGTTGTGTGAGGTCGCCTTTCCCTGATGCTACATCTTTAATCGCATTGTTTAGCGTGTCCAAAGGACGCATGAGAGTGCGAATCAACAGAGTTAGGGCGATAATAGATGCAATCACGGCAATGATTGAATAAATAATAGCGTTGTTACGGAGCTCTCCTACGGCAGAATAGGCAACAGCTTCATCGATCACCGAACCTACGTACCAGTTCTCGCCAGGAATGTGAGTCAGGTTAACCATGTAGCGGTTGCCATCAATCTCAACATGTTGTGCTGATTGCGTAAGTTCGATTTGTGGGAGGTAGCTACCGACTTTCTCACCGTTGTATTTACTTTGAGGGTGAGCAATGGTTGTGCCATCAGCGGTGACCAGAAATAAGTAACCAGCATCAAACAGATTCACTTGGTTGACCAGATCTGAAAGGGTAGTTAATTCGAGGTCATAAAACATACCGGCTAAAAACTGGCCATTTTCTTTTACTGGCGTACCAACAGAGATTATAACGTTTTTCGAAGACGCATCGACGTACGGATCGGTTACGACCAAATCGCCTTTGCTCTTAGCTGCAATAAACCAAGGACGCTGACGTGGGTCGTAGTCTGGACCCGCATCCCAGCCGTCGTCATTTTCAATCACAAAGCCATTACTTTCATAACCAAAACCGATGGCAAGGAAGCTGCTTTTTGGCGTGGGTCTTTCAAGTATGTTTTGAACATAGCTATGTGAACTGGGGTCAAGCTCAATCACTTCAGTAATGGAGCGAGCGAGATCCTTCTTTGCATTCATTTCTGATTGCACAGTGTTACCAACACTGGTCAATATCTCGTTGACACTTGAGTCGATTTGCTCCTGAGTTTGGGAGCGGATGGTCATAACTTGTTGTGTCGACAATAACGACACGGTAATTAGCAGCAAAAATGAAGAGGCTGTGACAACCTTATGTCTGAATTTCATGAGCTTTCCTCTGATTCTCCCGGTTGGTTCCACTTTGCTTTCGCCTCTTTTAAACCGAGCGAATTGGGCATAAAGAGAAACCTATTGTGTTTGGTTATATTTTTATCGACATCTTTGTCAAAAACATGAACTCATTTGTCGTCTTTTTTAACTAAATTTAAACAAACCGACAATTTACGTTAAAACTTGTGAGTGTGATCATGTTTGCGATCTCAATTAATGAAATCGTCATAATGAAAAGAATTGCTTAACAAACAGTGGCATCAACTGGCTTTACAGGTGAGGTGATGAAAATTTTGTTGGTGCTGACAGGTGTTTTGTTGAAGTTTTGTCTTTGTAAATTATGAGCTTTTTACTAAAAGCATAATGTGGACGGAGTTTTAGGTATAAAAAAGGCCCCGACGATGCGGAGCCTTTGTTTATTGACGTCTCGATTTTAGAAAATAAGATGAGCAACGCCAGCAATCACAGGTAATGTGATTAACGTACGTAAAATGAAAATTACGAAGAGCTCTACAATGTTTACTGGAATTTTGCTGCCTAACAGTAGGGCACCTACTTCCGACATGTAGATAAGCTGAGTTACTGACATTGCTGCAATAACAAAACGTGTCATTTCGTTATCGATTGAGGCCGCTAAAATTGCTGGAATAAACATATCTGCAAAGCCAACAACGATTGTCTGTGATGCTGCAACAGCTTCAGGGACTTGCAGTAGCTCTAGGTATGGGATAAACGGTTGACCCAGAATTGCAAATACAGGCGTGTATTCTGCAATCACCAATGCGACGGTACCAAGACCCATAACTACAGGTAGTACGCCAAATACCATGTCGACTGCGTTGTGTACGCCTTCTTTAAATACAGACTGAACCGATGTGACTTGACCAGCACGCTTAAGAGCTAGATCCATACCCCAAGAGAATGTGGTGTGGCCTTCTGGCACTGCATCTGCGTCTTTATCTGGGTTGCTGCCGTCAATGTAGCGATCTTTCTTCAGACTAAGCGGAGGCAGGCGAGGAATGATAATCGCAGCTACGATACCAGCTAGACAGATAGCGCCGTAGAAAGGCAAAAATAAGTGCTCTAGTTTTACCTGAGCGATAACAACTAAGCTAAACGTGATCGATACTGCTGAGAAAGTGGTCCCGACAACAGCCGCTTCACGCTGAGTATAGAACTTATTTTCGTATTGCTTGCTGGTTAGCAAGATACCAACACTTCCGTCGCCTAGCCAAGATGCCATACAGTCAATTGCACTGCGGCCAGGTAGGTTGAATACCGGACGCATTATTTTACTGAGTAACGCACCAAATAGCTCCAGAAGACCGAAGTTCAAAAGAAGCGGAAGCAGTAAACCCGCGAAAATGAAAACGGCAAACAGAGTAGGTAGAAGACCAGTAAGAACAAGCCCGCCAGTGTTCTCTTCCCAAATTGCTTTTGGACCCACTTGGAAGAACGTCATTAACACGGCAGCGCCGCCGATTAAACGAACAACGAGCCAAAGTGGAGATGGGTTGAAGAGACCGTTTAAAAAACCATTTCGTAAAATTGCAGCTGGCTTAAAAATTTTGCAAAGAACAGAAGCAACGGCCATGAAAGCGATGATACTGGTGACGATAGCAATCAAGGTATCGCCTAACACCGCTGGGATGACTTTTGCCATCACTGCAACGGGAATGGTTAGGCCGCCATCGTAAGAGATCGGAGCCATAAAGAGTAGAAGACCAATTAGGGAAGGGATGAAAAACATCCAAAAGTTGCCCTTAGGAGCTTCAGTAGCATTAGTGGTGTTATGCATAGTTGTCTCGTGTTACTACTAGTCAATACTTGCCATTTCCATGACATAAATATTCACTAAACATCCGTATTTAATCACAGTTTTGCGGAGGGTACCCGCAAACTGCATCCATTGCAATACTATTCATTAAATACATCTAGTTATTCAGCCGATTTGTCGGGTAATTGGTCAAATAACGTCTAAGTGTATGCGAATATGTTGCTTGTGTTAGAAAATTGTAGCACGAGAGGCGAATTGCGCAGTGAATTATGGGGCGCATTGTGACTGGAATAATAAAATGGTAAACAAATGTGATTTTGATCTGACTAACTTCTTAGCCAGAAATTCAGTTAGCCTTATCTATTCTAAGGTTTTTAGTGGTGTCAAAATACCGTTCAGCGTTTCTTGTACCGTTGCAGTGTGAACCTATTGAGCCAAATCCGATTGAAGCATGTCGCTTCAATCGGATCGAAATTTTATGCTTTTTGTTGACGGCTAAGTATGTATAGGTAACTCCAGTAAATCAGAGCCGTAGAAAAAGCCAATATTGCTGGGAAAACCAGCGTATATAAACCATATACCGTAAATAGAGCCGCTCCCGCCGCGCCGCCAAACAAAAAGCCAAAGAAAATGAATAGGAATAATTTTGCTTTACGTCGGTCAAATTGACGACCTCTCAAGCTCTCTCCAATCATAATCCCTAGATCGGTGATGATTCCGGTCATATGTGTGGTTCTGACTACTGCGCCGCTAAACGTGGTGATCATTGCGTTTTGTAATCCACATGCTGCTGATGCTAGATATTGGCCGTACAAATCCCCTTGCACCAAAAAGCCCAAGCTGAGTAAGAGCAAGCTCCCTTCTATGCACAGTGCAACACCATATCTTCGCCCTAGTTTTAACGCACTGCTTTCAATAAAAAAGCCGCTAAAGGCAGCGCCAATCAAAAAGCTAAATACGATGAAGAGCAGGTGAATGGAGCTATCCACACCTGTTAGCAAGCTGTTCCCTAGCTGAGTTACGGTTCCCGAAAGATGAGTTATCGCTTGGTGTTGAAAGCCGAGAAGACCAACGGCGTTGACGCAGCCCGCGAGAAGAGCTAGTAGAAACGCGCCATATTCCACCCAACGAGGAAGTCTGGAAATCACAATAAACCCCCACCAAATATTAGGAGCCGATTATAGCGCTCACACCGAGTTACGAAACCCTTTACAGTAAAACTCGATTGATCATTCTCAAAAAAATCTCACTTATAGGGCGGTTGTCCGAGCCAAAGTAAATACGTGAACGCGGATTGCTCGCTAGCAGATGTGTTCCGTTGTGCATTCGAAACTCACCCACCCGTGTTTCATTTGTTCATAGACTGAAACGGTAGGTTGGTGGAACTCTTTATCGGTAAATAGACCGACGGGAATGATCATGATTTCTGGGTATGCAGCAACGAACAACCTCATTGTCGTGCCGCAGGATGGACAAAAGTCATACTGAACCTCACTGCCATCATCGCCAATTCGGGTATAGCTAGTGACTTCACCGTTTAAAGTGACATGCTCTTTTTCAAAGCGAGCTTGTACCCCAAAAACACTGCCAGTTCGTTTTTGGCATTCGAAGCAATGGCAGACAGACGTGTGGGTGGGCTCTCCCTTACAACGGATCTCAACTAAACCGCAGGCGCACTCGCATGTATGAATGGTTTTTGTCATCGTGATTACCTATTTGTCCCAATACACCAATAGACCTAGAGCACAGAGCTTGTGTCACTAGCTCGTTATGAGCTCTGGACTTGAAACTATTTGGATACAATCAGTTTAGTTTAATTTTGAAACACTTGAAGAGGTGAAATCATTTGGGTATACAATGGTATACTCGCTTTTCGTTTATACCTTGAAACAAGGAAGTCTTCATGACTCACAAAAAAATCCTGCCGATACCACTTATTCTACTTATTCCAATCGTTTTATTGGTTGTGGTTGTGATCGCGGGTGTTTATCGTTTTAGTTTGTCTGATGACGAGATCATGGCTAAGTTTCCTCAAACAGAAGTAGAAACTAACGTTATTGTGCAAGAGACGCTTGGTATCACTGCACGTAATCCTTGGACGATCCAAGTCCCCGAGCAAAGTGCGGTCACTTTTCTTGATGAGTGGGATAAAGAAAACGGCTATTTGATAGGTGACTATGATGCAGGTGCGACAAAAGGTCAGGTACTTGTTCCAACTGCGTCTATTAGCCAGCGTGAGATTGAAGGTGTTTCATGGGTTGTTGCACCGATGATTGTAACGACACAAGGTAGCGGTTCGTTTAACTATGTTGGCTTGTTCAAGTTTGACCCCGTGCCGAGCCGAGTTGTCCTTTTAGACAGTGTTTTTGTTGGTGACCGCGTGAAATTTACTCAGCTCGAATGGAAAAGTGATACAACTATCACGCTTTCATATTTAGCGCACGGTGACGATCAAGCAATGGCAGACACGCCAAATCAATTCAATTCATCCACATTACAGCGTGTAGGGAATAACTTACATATGCAACAGTGATGAATTTTTTTTGAGTTCTGTAAAAATTCAGTATTTTCTGCGCTAGATCTCGAAATTTCCTAGTGATTTCTTATTCGGGAATGCATAAGCTATGAGCCTTGTTTGAAAGGAGATAGTAATTCCCGTGTCTACAAATGAAATTACAAGACGGTTGCCGAATCTGACAAGTCGTAGAGCGCTGCTGTTATACTCCTTGCCAGTTTTAGTTGCGATTGGTGTTTCTCACTCTCTCAAAGAGTCATCTTTAACCAAAACCATCGCATTGAACCTACCTGAATCTCAGGTCGTTGAAAAAATTCTTGATGCGACAACTGCCGAAGTTGTCACTCCCCCGAACTTCGAATATCAAATCCAAGCAGGTGACAACCTAAGCACTATTTTTAGTCAGCTCGGTTTCGGTTACAGCTCGTTAATGAAAGTAATGGAAACGGATTTGAACTACTTGGCACTTGATACACTTAAGCCGGGCAATACGCTCCGTTTCTGGCGTGATGATGCGACAGGCGAGTTAGCGAAAATGGAACTGCAATTTTCTATTGCAGATAAAGTGGTCTACAAGCTGAATAGTGATGGTAGCTATGACTTTACTGATATTTCCATTCCTGGCGTGTGGAGCCAAGAACCTTTAGTTGGCGTTATTCAAGGCAGTTTTTCTTCTTCTGCGAGTCGTTTAGGTTTAACGTCGGCGGAAGTGAGTCAAGTCGTAAGCTTACTCAAAGAACAACTTAACTTTGGACGTGATCTTCGTGCAGGTGATCGATTTGAAGTTGTTCGCCGCTCACAAAGCATCAATGGTGTACCAACAGGTAAGAACGAAATTGAGGCGATTAAGATTTATAATCGCGGCCGCGAGATCACCGCTTACCTTCATACTGATGGTCAATTCTACAATGCCAAAGGTGAAAGCTTACAGCGCGCATTCCAGCGTTACCCTGTAAGTAGTCGTTGGCGTATCAGTTCTGGCTTCAATCCTAATCGTTTACATCCAGTAACGGGGCGTGTTGCGCCGCACAACGGCACTGACTTTGCTGTACCAACCGGTACACCAGTCGTTTCTACTGGTGATGGTACAGTGATCATGACTCGTAAACACCCATATGCGGGTAACTACGTGGTTGTTGAGCACGGCAGCAAATACAAAACCCGTTACTTACACCTAAGTAAGATTTTGGTGAAGAAAGGGCAAAAGGTTTCTCGAGGCCAGCGTATCGGTCTTTCTGGTAAAACAGGTCGAGTGACTGGGCCACACCTTCACTATGAGTTGATTGAATACGGCCGTCCAGTTAACGCTATGCGAGCAAATATCCCAATGGCGAGTTCTGTTCCTAAGAAAGAGATGGCTACTTTTGTCGCGAACAGAGATGAAATGGATAGACTATTACGCGATAAAGAGAAAGCAGTGCTGTAATAAAGTACTTCGCTCAAAAAACAAAAAGAGACTAAGCATAGCTTGGTCTCTTTTACTTTGTGCATTAACTAGATTTGAATTCTATGACAGCAGTCTGTTCAGTACGTTAGGCACTCCGCACTTCACGTTCATTTATCAGGTGTACGATTTCTTCAACACTGTGTGGACGAGAGTAAAAATAACCTTGGATGTAGTGGCAGCCCATTTCAATTAACTTTTGTAGTGCTCTATCGTCTTCTACGCCTTCGGCAATCAAATCCACATCAAGCAGCTCTGCCAATTGCGCTATCAAAAACACTACTTGTTCAGAGGTTGTATTTGAGAGCATGTTCTGCACAAAGGTAGCATCGATTTTGATGCTATCAATCGGATAATTGTGTATATAGTTCAAGCTTGAGTATCCCGTACCAAAATCATCCAGTGCGACTTTAAAACCCAAGTATCGCAACGAGTTAAGTACCATCTGTTCACGGCCACTTTGTGAGAGCAAGACGGTCTCGGTGAGCTCTATAACAAAGTCTTTTGCTTCGTGCTGATACTTTTCAACCATGTTGGTTAAGTGATTAATATAACGGTTGGAATCAACCAGCTCATACGCTGAGCAATTGATGGAGAGTTTGACTTTATAGCCTAGGTTCGCTTCGAGTTCTTGCTTTGCGATACACGCGAGTTCAATAATCCGTTCACCTAACTCGATAATCAGGCCTGATTGTTCGGCAGCTTCAATGAACTCCGCTGGAGAGATATTTCCATAGATATTGCTATTCCAACGAGTCAAAATTTCAAAGTAATTCCAGCGGTCGCTCGTGATATCAACGATCGGTTGAACCACTACATACAACTCATCGCTGTCTTGTATATCAGTACTTAGCTGGATTCGCATTGCCTCAATAAGCTGCGTCCTACGGTGGTATAACGCACTAAGGTGTGTGTCGTAATGCTGAATCCGTGTATCGCGGTGTTTTTTACAATCTTTGAGAGCGAGACTGGCATTCAAAATCAGCTCATCGCTGTTCAACATATGTACTGGGGCACGTGCAATACCAATACTAACGGTGAAAGAAATCCGGTTAGATTTGTCGCTGTAGCCGCTTTCAATTTTGTCGAGTACTTCCTGACACACGGCGACAGGATCTTCGTCGTACGTGATGAAGGCGAATTCATCTCCTGCAACACGGAACGCATTGTTTGGCGACGACAAGCTCTGTTGAATGGCGTTAGCTGTGAACTTAATGATCTGGTCGCCGATATAGTTTCCGTTGATATCATTGATCGATTTGAAATTATCGATATCAAGATACGCCAAACTGAATGGGCGAGTCGCCTGCTGCGTTAATGTCTCCAAGGTATCAGCTAAACAGCTACGGTTGAGCAGTCCAGTTAGGTTATCATGCGATACCTCATAGCTAAGCTGATTAAGAAGCTTATCTGAACGTTCACTGACCCACTTTTCACGTAAGCTATGAATAATGACATTGGCATAAAATCGGTGGAAGTCGAGGATATCTTGCGCTTTTTTCGCGTGGATGCTTCGGGTAAAGGTAGACAGTAAAATTCCCAGAACTTCGCCATTTTGTGTCTTCAATGGCAGGCCAATGTAAGCTTGAATGCCATCTTCTTGAAACATCTTATCTTCAGGAAAACGCTTGTATACCTGGTCTTGATAGAAAATATGTTCGCCAATGTCTTTCGCCACTTTTTCACAGGGGGTGCCTGAAAGGTGGTAGCTTAGGTTGTCTGTAATTTTTCCATTGCTGGCGAAGGAAATGGTATGAGCCGATTGCTGAAGATGCGCAACTTCTACAACGCAAGTGCAATGGCTCTGCAAGTGTTGATGAATATCTAACGTGACTCGGTTTAGCTGAGCCGTGCCGTTTAGCTTCAATATCTCATCAATTTTGTGGAAACTGATTTGTACCTGACCCATCGAGCATTTCACCTAGCGTTGTTATTAACATATCGTGTAAGACACGACGAATTATTATTTGATATGCATCAAATAAACTATCGGTTACTAAGGCAGATTTTTCAAATTTTGTGAACGAACAAATCATTATTTTCATGTTTTTATGCTTGAACCTTTTAAAGGTATAGCGATAAAAACGCTAAGCTAGGCGCGCTTCTCCTCTTCTAATCGTGATTTGAGATAATCGAGGAATAGCTTAGTTCGGGTATGCTGATAATCCAGCTTTGGATAGTAGGCATATACAGTAGCTTTATCCGCTGTGATATCGGGCAGGATAGGGACTAACGCGCCGGATTTGAGATCATCTTTGATCATGACGTTGTTCGTCATCAAAATACCCATGCCTCTTTTGGCGCCATGAAACAGCGCTTCTGGGTTGGTCGTGGCAAAGTTACCGGACAAGCTGATACGTTTGCCTCGATTTGTTTTGATTTCTCGTGAGGGTTTTTCTCCCCAAATCAGGACATTATGCTCTGTCAGATCCTCAACGCATTGTGGTGTGCCATATTTCTTTAGGTAACTAGGCGCGGCGTAAAACTGGGCTTTATGTTCGAAAAGTGCAGTAGCTTTGAAACTTAGAGAGTTCAGTTGCTCTAATTCCCGGCTAATAAACAGGTCTAAGCTTAGCTCTGGCAATTGGCCTGGTAGCGTTGTTGTTAATTGAAGTGTGATGTCTGGATATTTATCAAGAAAATCATCAAGATAATGAACTAGAAACTTGGAACCAACGGCCAGCGTTGCCCCAATTTTTAATAGTCCCGCTGGTGATTGGTTGACTGAGCGAGTCTCATCTAATACCGATTGCCATGAATCAAGCTGACTTTTTGCTCGTTGATAAAACAGAGCACCAGCTTCAGTTTGGCTAATTGAGCGGGTCGTACGTTTGAGTAGTTGAACGCCAATTTTATCTTCTAGCCATTGAACTCGCTTACTGATAGCTGAGCTGGTGGTATTGAGTTTCCGCGCTGCTGCATTAAAGCTACCTTCTTCGACCACACGAATATAACTCTTCACGCTTTGAATCCAGTCCATTGTATCTCCTTGGGAATTAATTCCTTTCCAACTTAGCTGATTATCATCTTTGAGTATCAAATATACACTGTTTGCCATCAATCTGTCACAAAGTAGGAGGAACGTTTGCGTAAAACACCATTGTTATTAGCGATGATGATCATTGCCACAGGCCAAGTTGGCGTTAGTATTTATCTTCCTTCTTTGCCATTGATTGGTCATGACTTGAATTTGCCGCAACATTCGATTCAGAATCTCGTCACGCTATTTCTCGTTGGCTTCGGTATCTCTCAGCTTTTTTACGGCCCATTGTCTGATGCGATTGGTCGTCGGCCAGTGTTTATTCTGGGGCAAAGTGTATATCTAGTTGGTACGGTTATTTGCATCGCGTTTTCGGACAACATTGTTGCCCTTGAAGCGGGACGGTTACTGCAAGGCCTAGGAGCGGGCAGCGCTTCGGTACTTGGTCGGTCAGTACTGCGTGATAGTTATGACGGTATGCAATTAACCAAAGCGCTATCTTATATTTCAGTCACGGCATCTGTGATGCCAATTATTGCTCCGCTGTTTGGTGGCTGGATCGCTTTTCACCTGAGTTGGCATGCTGTCTTCGTGTTTGTGCTGATTTATTTAATGGCAATTTTTACACTTGGTTTATTGGTGCTGCCAGAAACGCTGCCTTATCCGAAGAGAAAATTTAAAGTAGGCGAAGTAAGCGCGAACTATTTGCGTCTGTTAACGAATACACAAGTGATTGGTAGTGCGAGCTACAACTGGCTTAGTTATTTATCGGCTCTGGTTACGCTCTCCTTGTATCCATTTTTAATGCAACAAGAGTTAGGATTAACGGCGGCAGATTACGGCTCTTTGATGATCATACCATCAGTTGGTTTGCTGACGGGTAGCTTAGTGCTGAATTTGATCAATGCTCGTTACAAAGCTCAGCAAATCTTGCTGATGAGTTTCGCGATTGTTGCTGTTGCTGGCTTCATGTTGTTGGTTACCCCCTTCAGCGTATTTTCATTGCTGACGGCATTCACGTGTTTAAGTTTTGCTCAAGGAATGTCATTCCCGGTATCGATCAGTTTGCTACTTTCACCACATAAGCAACAGGCAGGCGCGGTTTCTGCGTTATCTGGCTCTATTCAAATGTGTTTAGCAGGTTTGTTTGGTGGGTACTTAGTAGACTCATGGGTTACGAATCAGCAGCAGCTTGGGGTGTTTTATTTGTTTATTGCGTTACTTTCTTGCTTTGTTCTTGTACTAAGCCAATTTCGTAAAGTGCCAGAAGGGACGGTTCAAGCAGAAACTTCCATCTGAATATACTTGCAACCAGAAGGTCGGCTTTCTAAAATGCGCAGCTAAATTAAGTCTGGCTTGTTGTGTATACTGAATGACTTGGTTTGAAAGGAAGAGGGCGAACCTTGATACTTCTCTCAAGCTTGGAATACATTTCTGCCCAATGGCTATCCGATCTCTAATCGTTAGGTGAAAGAATGCAACAAAACGAATTTGAAACACTGGTAAAAGAAATTACTCAGCAAGAAAGCATGCCAAAGGCACTTGAAATCTTGAAGGCGTGTGAGGAAGAAGAAGTTGCACAAGCGGCGCAATCCCTAACGGGTCAGTTTGGCCTTGCAGAAGTTGATGGTGAGAAACGTATTTACCATATTACCACTCAAGAAGATGAGTCCGGAGAAGAGCAAGAATACGTAGAGCACGTCATGAATGAAGGCGATCACTTGATCAAGTTTGCAGCGTGGTTCTTTGAAACATTCTTTGAAATCAAACAGAAAGATACGTACGTCGCAGCGGGTAAAACATACCAACAACCTAAGCGATAGACGCTCATTTCAAAAATCCACGAAAACCAAACTGAAAGTTAATTACAAAATAAATGTGACTGAAGTCTTGTTTTTGTCTAATTGTGGTGTAAAATTACAACATAGTTAAGTCAATACATTCAGGAGAAGGTCATGGGTAACGAACTTGGTGGTGCTTATATTGGCCAGATGATTGCAAAAGACGCGATGCACAAAGCGCTTTACGGTAAAGCGAAGAAGAAAAAAGCTTCTGTTTTTGCTCGTGTTATTAAAAAACTGGCGAAATAATTTAAAAAGCCCTGATTGAAAAATCAGGGCTTTTTGCTTTTCTCTGTTTTGTTGTTAGTAAGTAGCCAACATATTGCACAACATTGGCAAACGCTACTCAAAGACTGATGACATTTAAATCTAGAATTACGCGGATTGGCTTGGTATCTCCACAACATTGTTAGGCACTTTATCTAGCCCCTTTGCTGATAACCACTTTTCTAAATCGTCAGCGCCTCCAACATATTTTCCATCTAACCAAATTTGCGGCACTGTTACCGGTGTTTTTTCGCCAATGATGGCTTTTACTTCAGGAATCATGCGGTATAAGGCGGCGCTGTCTTTAACTACATCATGGTACTCATACTGAACGCCAGCCTCGTCAAGTAATTGTTTGGCTTTGACACAGTAAGGGCAAGTTGCTTTACCATAAACAATGTTGCCTTTTAGCTCATCGCGTTTTACCCACTCAGCAATAACAGACTGTACAAGCACACCCCGATTCAATGCTTCTCCTTGGCTGATAACTTTCCCTTCGACAAGAAGAATGGGTGCATGCCAAGCACCAGCTTTTAATGGTTCCCACCAGTGCGATAACCAATCTTTTACTTCAAGTTCAACGGGCACATTGGCTAGTTCGTTTTCAAAAGTATCCTTTAAAATATCTTTGGTTAATGTACATTCACCACAAGGAATATTGACTTTGAATGGGCCCCAACTACCAGCCCAGCGATACAGTGTAATTTTGATTGGTTGACTCATATGGGTTCCTCATTTCCTTTCCTGAAAATATAGAACTTTTAAATTAGATTTTTCTTTCAACTAACTTTGTCTTTTTCGCTTCCCAATGCGTAATAAACGCAATAGATGCAATAATAATCGCAGCACCTAACCATAAACGACCAGGTGGCACCCAACCAAACACCAACCAACCAGCAACAACATTCAAAGGCAGTTTGGCGTGATCAAATGGTTGCACAAATGAGGCGTCTGCTACTGCATATGCTTTAACGATAGCCCATTGAGCGAGTGCTGTAAGTGCACCTGCGGCTAAAAGCACACCCCATATCGTCCACGTATCTGGCATAGTAAACGTCGGTATCGCTAACAAGATATTAAATGGTGTTATCAGCAGCAATAAATAGACAACCATGGTTGATGGCGGATCGTTTACCGACATTTTTTTAACCATTAATGAATACGCTGCCCAGAAAAATGCGGCGCCAACAGGGAGCAGGGTCGCCCATGTAAATGAGTCTGCCCAAGGCTCAAGAATGATCATGGCACCAACAAACCCCGTCAATGTCGCTAACCAGCGTGCAGTACCTACTTTCTCTTTGAGTAACAAGCCAGAACCAACTGTGGCAAATAACGGGGAGGTCATGAGAAGTGCAATACCTTGCCAAATTGGAACTGGGTAAGCGAGAGCCCATAACCAAAGTTGAATCCCGATAACAGAGAGAAAAATGCGGAATGCATGCCAGCCAAAGTGTTGGGTTCTTAAAGAACGCCTAATCCCAAGTGTACGTAGGTAGGGCAGAATAACAAATAAGGCGATTGCATATTGGAATAACGCAAATGTGGTGGAAGAGACACCAAAGTTGATGCTAGCAATTTGGGCGAAGCTGTTCACTATGGCGAATGCCAAGCCAGCTGTTAGCATCCAGGACGCACCTTGAACAGGATGATGATTCAATTGAAAAATTCCAGTTTGATAGAGGTGGCGGGATCATACGTCCTATTGTTTTTCGCGCCAATAAAAAAATGCCTCCCAGAGGGAGGCGACATTACCAATTCAAAGGACGTGCCTGTTATAACAGGTACAAAGAACGAGAAGCACAAACGCTGCCATGCATTTGCATAAATAATACTGCAGAACACGTGCCAACTTTTATCTGTTTGATTTTAAATGTTTTTTTTGGTTTTTCTATGTTGTCGATTAGATCAAACGCACTAACTTAGTGAGCAATCGCATTAAAAGAGGGCAGAAGTAGGCGTCGTTACGGTCGTTTTTCATTGCTGAGCGATGCTTCGATAGTGTGAAAACTTATCGAGTTGTGTTGGGTTACATAAAAAATGGCCAGCAAAGGTGCTGGCCAAGTGGACTCGCTCTTAGGACAAGAGTGAATTAGAAATCGTAACGTACGCCTAGGCGTAGTGTGTCTTCACCTTGAACCACTTTCACTTTACCATCTACTACATCCTTCTTTTCATCGAGTTGGTTGATGTAGTAAGACAGGTAAGTACGGAAGTTACTGTTTAGTTTGTAGTAACCAACGAGCTCGATCCCTTCAACGGTGTCGTATTTTGGACCGTTGTCTTGATCATTCTCTTGAGCTGTGTATAGCGCAGCAAGGGTCACTTTGCTCGCTACTTTGTAGCTTGCTACTAACTCGTAAGCCGTAAAGTCTTCAGCGTCCGTCAATGAACCTTGAGAGTAAGTACCTGCTAGGTATAGGTTATCCATCGAGTAGGCGATACCACCTAGAATTTGGTCTTCAGAGTTGTCTTTATTTACGTCGCCACCAGAATATGCAAGACCGAGGTCTAGGCCCATTGGTAGTGAGTACATTCCAGAGATGCCGTATTTATCTTCGTTATCGCTAGAGTTTGCTTGGTAGGTTGCTTGAAGTTGTAGTGCATCAAACGCACCACGGTATGCGAAAACGCTGTCTTGCTTATCAGAGGACGAATCAATAACTTGCTGAACACCAGAGAATTCAGTGATATCCGTCATGTCAGAGATGATGACTGCAGCCATGTCTTGACGACCTACAGAGAAAGCACCGATATCAGAGTCGACGCCTGCATACATGTAGCGGTTTTTGAATTCACTTTTGCCCGTTTTTTGTTCGGCTTCGTAAACACCGAAAGCAGAAAGGCCGTTGCCGATGTCTGTTTTACCTTTTAGGTTAAGACGAGCACGGCTTTTATCTTCCATGGAACCTTCAACTTCAGCACCGTCTGAACCGATGAAGTCACCACGAAACTCAACGCGGCCGCCAACTTTTAATTCAGTACCGTCGTTTTTGTATACAGTTGCTGCGAATGATGGTGCTGATACCAATGCTGTAAGAATTGCAGTAGTTAGTGCTGCCTTTTTCATTTTCTTATTACCCTAGTTGTAATCGATGGGCTTTCTTGCCCGATGTGTTGATGACGCTAAGGTAAA